>CAYOVI010000090.1:0-6390 GCA_964407365.1 uncultured Ferrithrix sp. | reverse complement strand
ACCCCTGGCCTGTACATTGCGAACGTACCGCTCTGCCAACTGAGCTACAGCCCCGAAATGAACCGGTTATTTAGGCGGCGCGATTGCGAAACTGGCGCATGTAGCGAGTGGCGTCGCGTTGCACTCGAAGTTGCACCAGCCAATAGCAATAGCCGATCAAACCAATAAGGCTGAGCGTGAAGGCATAAACCAAAACAATCGAGCCTGTTGTGAAAGCCAAGAACAGCGAGATAACTGCGGCCAAGGCCAGGCCCACAACCGTGTGTTGGCGACGCTGACGCACCAACTCTCTGGCGAAAAACTCGCCTGAATTTGGCCGATGCGAGCGTGTGCCCTGCGGGCGCAACATTGGGCCAGTCAGTTGTGAAAATTGATTTGCATGGCGACGTTGCACTTGATTTGGCGCGAGTTCGCGCGACATGCCTCGCAACTGGGCCTGCGGGTGACGAAGGTTCGAATTTTGCAGACTCGACAAATTGCGCCTGAACGCACTCACCGACATGTTGGGCGAATTGTTTATGCGGGCGCGCAGAATCGGCGGCAACAAAACTGCCAGCCAGGCGGCGCCAACTATTAGAAGAATCAACTTGCTCATGGGGTCATTTAATTGTATTACGGTTTGCCGAGATCGCTACCCAGGTCCGTCAAAGCCCTAGAAATAAAGGCTTAATTCACGCTCTCTAACTTTCTCGACGATATGTTCCCTGGCGACCCCCAGATTTCTCCCAGAGGGTCAACTCGCCGATCACCATGGCGCGGTCTGCACTCTTGCACATGTCATAGATAGTCAAAGCCGCAACCGAGCAGGCATGCAGGGCTTCCATTTCGACGCCGGTTCGATCGATTGTGTCGACTTGGGCTTCGACTGCGATGTGATCGTCACCGATTTCGAAGTTGATATAAACCGCGCCAACCAATAGCGGATGACAAAGCGGAATCATCTCGGCTGTGCGCTTCGAAGCCTGAATGCCGGCAACTCGAGCCACGGCGAGAACATCACCTTTTTTCACCTCGCGATTGGCGATGGCGGCCGTGGTTTCTGGCTTCATGAAAACTTTGCATCTCGCAACAGCACGACGATGGGTCGGCTCTTTTGGCGTTACATCAACCATGCGCGCTCGACCAAGCGGGTCAAGATGTGAAAAATTCAGTTCAGGCACAAGACTTCGCAATCATGATCAACCACCTATTTGACTCATAGATCGTTTCGGGCGCACAAAAGCGACATTGCCTATCGAATGACCCGCCCATTTGGTGCCGACCGCTCTTGCGATCTCGGCTGCGATCGCATCGTCGGTTGCGCCGCCACGCAACATCGCGCGCAAATCAAATTCGGTCGTCGAAAACAAACAGGTGCGAAACTGACCTTCGGCGGTCAATCGCACTCGGTCGCAGTCGCCACAAAATGGCTTGGTCACCGACGGAATCACACCGATCGTGCCACCACCATCGCGATAACGCCAGCGATCTGCTGGCGCCGCCCCACGCGCGGCAATTTGTTCGAGTGGATAGACATTGTTGATCGCCGCCACTATTTCGTCTTGGCCAACCACATGGTTGCTCTGCCATTGACCTTGAGCATCAAGGGGCATGAACTCGATAAATCGCACCTCAACTTTTTTGTCGCGTCCAAAACTCGCCAGTGCCAAAATTTCGTCATCGTTGACCCCGCGCTGAATCACAGCATTGATCTTGACCGGCGCAAAACCTGCCTGAATCGCCGCATCAATTCCGTCTAGAACGTTGTCTAGATGATTGCGCCTTGTTATTTTGAAAAATTTCTCGCTTTGCAACGTGTCAAGGCTGATGTTGATGCGCGACAGACCTGCGGCTTTCAATTCGTCGGCGATGAGTCGCAGCGTTGCCCCGTTTGTGGTCAGTGCGATGTCGATCTTTTGGCCCGCAAGTGGTGACTTGGCAGTGCTTGGCACCATGAGTTGAGCCAGTTTCTCGACCAACCTCGGCAAATTCGCTCGCACAGTCGGTTCGCCACCAGTCAATCGAATGCTGTCGACATCGAAGCGATGCACACAGATTGACGCCAGACGCTCGATCTCTTCGAAGGTCAAAATTTGGTCGCGCTCGAGCCACGTCAGGCCCTCTTCAGGCATGCAATATGTGCAACGAAAATTGCAACGATCAGTTATCGAAATGCGCAGGTCGCGCACGGTGCGCCCAAACGGATCAATCAGTTGCATGATCGCATTTCCATGAGTTGAGCATATTACGCAAGCAACATCACATCGACTTCAGAGCCGACTGCCAAGCCGTTGCCGTCTGGCACAATTGCCAGGCCGTTGGCTTGTGCCGTGGCAGCAAGTTGGTGACTGCCTTGAGGGCCAGTGTCGCGAACATGAAGTCGGCCGTCGTCGGCGAATTCGCCGAACACTCGCATGAAGTGAATTTTTCCGTCTTGTTTGCGTTTCATCGGCGCATCGACGATTGCGCGCACCGTTGGCCGAGCGAGATTTTTCGTGTGACCCATCATCTTGCGCAGCGATGGCCGCGCCAACAACTCGAAACTAATCATTGACGAAACCGGATTGCCCGGCAAGCCAAATATAGGTATAACTCTTTTGTCAGTTGTCTTCAATTTGCCAAAGGCAAAGGGCTTGGCCGGTTTTATCGCCATTTGCATCCAATTCATTTCGGCAATTTGCGACAAAACAATCTTCACGACATCGAAGTCGCCCTGGCCCACACCGCCACTCGTGACGATCGCGTCGCAGTTGGCCGCAACCTCTCGCAGTTTGTTTTCAAGCACTGCTTGGTCGTCGGCGATGATGCCCAAGTTGATGACTTCGCATCCAGTTGCCGCGATCATCGCAGCCAGCATCGTCAGGTTGCTTTCACGAATTTGTCCGGGTTTCAGATCTGAACCATCGATCACGAGTTCGTCGCCCGTCGACAGCATTGCCACACGCAATTTCGGATACGACAAAACCCTGCGAGCATTGATGCCTGCCAACACCCCGATACCGGCGCTGTTGATCACTTCGCCAGATTTGAAAACCACGTCGCCTGCTCGCACGTCTTCACCAATTTTGCGAACCGCATCACCAACTTTTGCCGCCTTGTTGATGCGCACACGCGTTGGGGTGAGTTCGATTGTGTCTTCGATCATCACCACTGCATCGGCGCCCATTGGCATCGGCGCACCCGTCATGATTCGCGCTGCTTGACCGGGGCCAACGACATATTCGGCGACATGACCTGCGCCGATCACACCGAGAACTTCGAGTTCAACACCGGCAGTCGTTGCATCTTGGGCACGCACCGCAAAGCCATCAACCGCTGTGTTGGCAAAAGGCGGAATGAACTCGGTGGCAACCACGTCTTGTGCAACAACTCGCCCCGACATCAACTGACAATCGACAAGCACCGATGCGACTGGCTCGCACCCACCGATCACTATTTGCTGGGCCTCGGCAAGAGAAATCACATCGCTGACGGTATCGCCACAGATATGGTGGCAGGCTCAAGCTATGAACGGTTACCAATCACTTTCGGCATCTGGGCAACGATTTACCTGGCAACCGATTAACCGCGAATTGAACGATGCGCCAAGCACGGTGAGTTTGCGCTGGGAGAACGAGGGCTGGACAGCCGAAGGCACGCTTGGTGCCGACAACGCCCAATACGTGTTGCGTCTCTCAGCTGGTTGGGTCGTGCAACAGTGTTTGTTGTTTCGCGATCTTGACGACCCAGATCTTTGGCTTGGCACAGACAGCCACGGTCGCTGGGGCGAAATGAACGGCGCACATCGAACCGAATTAGATGGTTGCACTGACATCGACTTTGTCAACACGCCGTTCACCAACTGCATTCCGATTCGCCGACTGCCTCTCGTGACTGGCCACAGTGCGACAATCACCGTTGCTGTGATCGATGTAGAAACTCTTGGTATCAAGAAACAAACTCAGAAATACACAAAAATCTCGCCAAACACATGGCGCTATTTCAGCAACTACTCGAATTGCGAAGTCGAGGCCACGGTCGATGAATTTGGTTTCATTTTGGACGAGCCAAATAGATTTCAGCGCGTCGTTTGACTTGAATCAGTCGGTGAGGGCGGCGTAGACCATCGTTCGCATATATTGGCGAATCGGATACGTGCTCGACGGAATCAATTGGGTAAAAAACATCGCGCTGATCTCGTTGATCGGGTCGACCCAAAACTGGGTGCTGGCCATGCCACCCCAACCAAAGGTGCCATTCGGGCACACCGAGCGCGTCTTGGCCTGGTCTGCGACAACGGAAAACCCAAGACCAAAGCCGAGACCGTCGTAGTAGATCTCTTCGCCTAGGGGTCGACCAAATGTCGTTATGTCGGCGTTGTTGGGCAGATGATTGACCACCATCGTGTCGAACGTGCGCGACGAGAGAAGTTGCACATTGCCTGACTTGCCACGACCTTCGAGCATGCCGATGAACTTGAAATAGTCGCCCGCCGTTGAAATCAAGCCACCACCGCCCGACAAGAACATGGGCTTTTCAAGAGTGCTGTTGCCAAAACTGCTGAGCTTTGCTTTTTTGTGCGTCGTTTCGTCATATCGATAAAGCGACGCAACTCGATCTTTTTTGTCATTTGAGACCCAAAAACCCGTGTCGTGCATTTCGAGGGGTTGAAAAATATTTTTGTCGAAGAATTCGTCTAAGGGCATTTTTCCGACGACTTCGATGACTCGACCGACGATGTCGGTGGCCACACTGTAATTCCAACTTGAGCCCGGCTGAAAAAGCAACGGCAACGCCGCATATTTGTCGCAGACAACCTCGAGCGACTCTTTGTAGGCGACGCCAGCCTCGAAACCGGCGCGACGATACATATCGTCGACCACATCTGCATACATAAACCCATATGTCATGCCGGCGGTATGGGTGAGCAAATGCCAAATGCGAATCGGCTCGGTCAGTGCATTTGTCATCGGCTTGAGCACCGTGCCGGTGTTCCAAACTCGAGTGTCACCAAATGCCGGAATAAATTTGCTCACAGGGTCGGTTAGCTGCAACAAACCGCGCTCGACCAGCATCATCAAGGCAATCGAAGTGATCGGCTTTGTCATCGAATAGATGCGATACATCGTGTCATCGGTGATGGGTGTGCTGGTTTCAGAATCTTTGTGGCCATACATGCCAAAGTGTGCGACCTTGCCGTGACGCGCGATGGCCAGTGCGTAGCCAGCCAAGCGTTCTTCGTCTACGTATCTATTGAAGTGTTTGTCGATTTCTTTCAGTTTCTTTTCGTCAAGACCGACGTCACCGGGGTCGACAGTCGCTTCAAAAGTTTTGGCCATGAGACCAACTTTAAACTATTTGTTGAATTTTTCTTTCAGCCAAGAACTCAACTGTGGCCCGACATCGTTGCGACCAAGGGCAATTTCGATCACGGCCCGCAATAAACCCATCGGCGTGCCAGTGTCATAGCGGGTTATCTCGCTGACGACCCCCAGAAGCGAGCCATCGCCGGCCAAAATCGCCAATGCATCTGTCAACTGAATCTCACCGTTGGCGCTCGGCTTAATTTGCCCAAGTTTTTCAAATACCGTGGGCGAAAAAACATAGCGACCGATGATTACTATGTCGCTCACTGCGTCTGCCTGTTTTGGTTTTTCGATGACTCGGGTGACTGCAAACGAGCTCTCACCTTTTGCCTTTGGGCTTTTGGCCACTGCAACATTGCCATAACTCGAAACTTCCTTGGCGTCGACGCGTTTTAACCCGATGCTGCTATCGCCAGTTTGTTCGTAGAGCCCAATGAGCTGTTTCGTCAACGATGCATCACCCATTATCTCGTCGGGCAACATCACCACAAACGGTTCTTCGCCAACTGCTTGGCGCGCACAACCAACAGCGTGCCCCAAACCTAGAGGTGCGTCTTGATAAACGACGCTGACTGAGACTTTGTCGGTGCTGGCCGTAGATGCATAGTTCTCGATCGATGGCTTGGCTCGGCTGGTGACGATTACGACGCGTGTGCAACCCGCTTGCGCCGCCTCGTCGATCACGAATTGCAGCGCAGGCGTGTCATAAATGGGCAGCAACTCTTTGGGTGTGGCGCGAGTCGCAGGCAAAAAGCGGGTACCCATGCCAGCCGCGGGTATAACAGCAGTGCGCACAGCCACGCGAACATCCTAGAATCAAAAGCCCTATGCCGACTTATGTCTACAAGTTCATCGACACTGGCGAGACCATCGAGATCTATCAAGAATTCAGCCAAGACGCCCTGACCGAGGCTCCGCACCCTTCTGACGGCAAACCAAGGCCGGTAAAAAAAGTGTTCACACCTGTTGGCATCACTTTCAAAGGCGGGGGCTTCTACAAGACCGACACTTCAAGTTCTTCAAAGACCCAAAAATCTAAAACCGAGTCGTCAAAAACCGAGTCGTC
>CAYOVI010000089.1:6382-6483 GCA_964407365.1 uncultured Ferrithrix sp. | reverse complement strand
GACGAGGTGCCAATCTTTACAACGACGCGCATTTTCATTGCTCCGGTGTGTAGTCGAATGAAAAAGTGCCGATCCAGACGATGGCGCCTTCGGTTGCTCCG
>CAYOVI010000089.1:2826-6372 GCA_964407365.1 uncultured Ferrithrix sp. | reverse complement strand
GCTTTTCGCAAATCGGCAACTTGATCACATAGAGCACTGACTGCAACAGAGTTTATGTTGCCCAGATCTGTGGTTATTGACGAGGTGCCAATCTTTACAACGACGCGCATTTTCATTGCTCCGGGGTGTAGTCGAATGAAAAAGTGCCGATCCAGACGATGGCGCCTTCGGTTGCTCCGGCACGCGCCAGCAACCGTGGAATGCCCAGACGTGACATGCGATCTTCGATGTAATTCAAGGCGTCGGCATTGGTCAAGTCATTGAGTGCAATCGAGCGCTCAACGTCTCGACCATGCAATCGAAATTCGTTGTCGCCAATTCTCTCAACCCGAGTGCCTTGTGGTTCGGGACGAAAAGTGACTGGCCCGATTGGGGCTGGCTCGTTGGTTCTGGCCTCGGCTACGAGCTTGGCCAATTGACTGAGCACCTCGTGCACACCATCACCGGTGACAGCAGAGATCTTTGGTCCATTCCAAGATGCGATCACCTCGGGAGTGGCCGCATCAATTTTTGTGGCTACGACCAAGCGTGGGCGATCTAACAACTCGGGTTGATAAGCCTTTAATTCGCGCAACAAGATTTCTTCTTGTTCGACCGGCGAAATCTCATCCATTGAAATAAGGTCGACCAGTACACATAGCACTCGGGCACGCTCGATATGTCGCAAAAACTGATCACCCAAACCTTTGCCTTGACTTGCGCCCTCGATGATGCCCGGAATGTCGGCGATGACGAACTCGGTCGTATTATTCAGCCGAACGACGCCCAAGTGGGGCTCAAGAGTCGTGAAAGGATAGTTGGCAATTTTTGGTTTGGCTGCCGAAACAGAACTTATAAACGTGCTCTTGCCCGCGTTAGGAAAACCGACCAAAGCGACGTCGGCCATCAATTTCATTTCAAGTTTTAACCATCGCTCAAAACCGTGCTCGCCCTGTTCGGCAAACTTTGGTGCACGACGACGGTTTGACAAAAATCGTGCGTTTCCCCGCCCACCTTGACCGCCTTGGGCCGCCAACCACCGCGAACCGTGAGTAGCAAGGTCGGCCAATATGTCACCGGTATAGAGATCTTTGACGACAGTGCCCTCGGGCACCTTGACGATTAGTTCCTCGCCTCGTCGACCATGTAGATCTTTGCCCATGCCTGAAACTCCGTCTTGGCCACGACGGTGAGGGTGATCACGAAACGCAAGCAAACTTGCCACGTTGCGATCGGCTTCAAGCCACACCGAACCACCGTTGCCGCCGTCGCCACCATTTGGCCCGCCATGCACCACTGGGCCTTCACGGCGGAAACTTACGCAGCCACTACCCCCGTCACCTCCGCGCACATTAAGTTGGGCTTCGTCGACAAATACGCTCATTGGTCTCCTGGGGGTTTGCGTGGCAAATGCAAGCCATTTAAGGCTACAAGCGACCAACTGGGCTCACCCGTTGCCTATGGTTGAGTAAATGGTTAACGAGGATAGAAATGCTCACTCGTCTCGAGCCAAAGCGTGGGCCGAAACGATGCGCGGTCACAACGTCGAAGCCGATGTTGAAATTCGACTTGCTCATAGCGACTCGTGGGCGGGTTCGGGCTCGCGAGATTTGATCGATCGACTCAAGCGAGAAGAACTCGAAGCTCAAAACCTGACGGTTCTTGCGACGCGCAGTTTTGGCGCAGGCAACCGCGCCGTCGAAGAAGAACCAGACAAGTTTCGAACCTGCTTCGAACGCGATCGCGACCGCATCTTGCACGCTTCTTCATTTCGAAGACTCGCTGGAAAGACTCAGGTGTTTGTTTTTCCACAAGACCACCAAAGAACCAGGCTCACTCACGCACTCGAAGTTGCTCAAGTTGCCACCTCTGTCGCACGTGCAGTTGGCATAAACGTCGCGCTGACCGAAGCAATCGCTCTAGGTCACGATTGTGGTCATGGCCCAGGTGGGCACGCGAGCGAAGATGCGTTATCACCATATGTAGAGGGCGGTTATGACCACGCCGTTTGGGGTGCCGATGTGGCACTCGCACCTCTTAATCTGTGTCTTGAAACACTTGACGGCATTCGCAATCATTCATGGTCGCGGCCTGCACCCAAAACCCCAGAAGGAGAGGTCGTCTCTTGGGCCGATCGAATCGCCTATGTCTGCCACGATTTTGAAGATGCAGTCGCTGCTGGTGTCGTGACGACCGACCAATTGCCAGAATTGGTTCGTTCAGTTTGTGGCACGAGGCGTGACGACCAACTTCGGTCTTTCATCGGTGCAATGATCACGGCAACAGCCTCGACAGGTCGCATCGCCATGACTGGTCAGTGCGCCGATGCGCTAGCGGCGTTTCGAAAATTTAATTACGACAACATATATATGCGACCAGAGTCTCGCGCCCAAGCCGAGTCAGTCATCGTGTTGTTGCGGGCACTCGTCGAGCACTATGTCGCCAATCCCAAGCTGATGTATAGCCCCGGAGAGCGCGAATTGTTCGACCCACATAGCCCCGAAGCGACCAAACTTGCCGTCGCCTATGTCGGTGGCATGACCGATCGCTTTGCTTGCCGTCAAGCGATGTCGCTTCTCAACTGGCCCGAGTCGCAACTTCCCCAAGGCATCGGCACAGAACAATGAAGTCGGGTTCGTGATGCAAAAGATGTGGATAGATACCGACACGGCGTCGGATGACGCTGTGGCGATAATTCTGGCCCTCAAAAACAAGTCGACCAGTGTGTTGGGAATTTCAATCGTGGCCGGCAACGTGCCGATTGATCTCGGTGTTCAGGCAGCGTTGTTGACCATCGAAATGTGTGGGGCAAAAACACCGGTTCACGTCGGGGCACATAAACCCCTGGTGCGAAGTTTTTCGTCGGCACAAAACGTGCACGGCACCGATGGCATGGGAGACATTGGCTTGAAACTTGAGGGTCGAAAGCCGACATCTACGCACGCGATTAGTGAAATGATCGCCACATTTCGAAAGGCACCACGCGAAATTGATCTTGTCACTTTGGGGCCATTGACAAACGTTGCTCTAGCACTTTCGATTGAACCGCAATTCGCAAAGTGGGTGCGCCGCTGCGTGGTCATGGGTGGCACCGGTGTATTGCCAGGCAACGTGACAGCGGCCTCAGAGTTCAATGTATGGGCCGACCCCGAGGCAGCCCGAATTGTTTTTGACTCTGATCTGCCACTTGAGATGGTGGGTTGGGACGTCTCGGTTGCCGACGCCGTTATTTCTGATGAGCTCGCCAACGATTTGGGCAAACTAAGCAATCTTGGTGAATTCGCAATGTCGATTCAGAGACAAGTGCGCGAGTTCTGTCGCACCGAAACAAAACTCGACGGCTTCGACTTGCCCGACCCGATTGCCATGTCGGTGGCTCTGGATCCAAAAATCGTGAGTAGCGAGACCAGAAAATATGTCCGGGTGAATCTTGGTTTTGGCGAGACCCGCGGTCAAACGATCGTCGATCACCTAGGTGCTTGCGGCAAACCAAATAACTGTCGAGTTGTTTTGCGCGTCAGACGTGAAAAATTTATAGACATGCTGCGAACAGCACTGGCTAAAGAC
>CAYOVI010000089.1:0-2816 GCA_964407365.1 uncultured Ferrithrix sp. | reverse complement strand
GAAAGTGCTTAGTTAGTCTGCGGTTTGACGTCGACGACTTTGCGGCCGCGACGCTCACCAAATTTGACGCTGCCACTTACGAGAGCAAACAAAGTGTCATCACTGCCCTTGCCGACGTTTTTGCCTGGGTGCACTTTCGTGCCACGCTGACGAATCAAAATCGTGCCAGCATTGACTAGGGTGCTGTCGAAGACTTTTACGCCGAGGCGCTGAGCATTCGAATCTCTGCCGTTTCGTGTAGAACCGCCACCTTTGGTTTTTGACATGGCTCAGCCTTTCACAATCGAGGTTATTTCAACGAGGCTATAGCGCTGACGGTGACCGAATCTACGACGCTGATTGGTGCGGCGCTTATAAATGAAACCGTCGATTTTTTTGCCGACGACTTCTCCCAGAACTTTGCCCTTGACAGAGGCTTTTGCCAATTGTGCCGGAGTGGCCAATACGTTTTCTCCGTCGACAACCATGACGGGCGTGAAAGAAACTTCAGAACCAGTCGCTGCGCCCAAAAGTTCGACTTGAACTTGCTGGCCCTTTGCGACCTTTTCTTGTTTTCCACCTGAGGCGATAATTGCGTACATAACGACCTTGAAGCCTATCTGTGCTGTTTGTCGAAAATCATTGAAATTTGCCTGAAAACTAATCGAGCATCGAGTGGTCGACCATGATGCCTCGCCCCTCGCAAGTCGGGCAAGTATCGGCAAAATTAGTGAGCAAGCCCTCACCGATTCGTTTTCGGGTCATCTCGACAAGACCCAATTCAGAAATCTCAAAGACTTGGGTGCGAGTTTTATCGCGTGACAAGGCATCTTTGAACCTTTCGAGCACCTTGCGACGATTTTCGCGGATATCCATATCTATGAAGTCGATGACGATGATGCCACCGATGTCACGCAACCTCAACTGTCGGGCGATTTCATCGGCTGCTTCGAGGTTGTTGCTGAAAACCGTTTCTTCAAGGTTGGTCTTACCGATGTTTTTGCCGGTGTTGACGTCGATGACCGTGAGTGCCTCAGTGTGCTCGATGACCAACGAACCCCCGGAAGGCAGCCAGACCTTGGTGTCAAGGGCCTTGTGAATTTGCTCGTGGACGTGTTGTTTTTCGAAAAGTGACAACCCTTCGGCTTGCGTGTCGTGAAACTCGATGCGATCAGAGAACTCAGGGTTGAAGTCGCCGATGTACTGATGAATTTCGTCGAACAATTCGGGATCATCGATGATGATGCCCCGATAGTCGCTGTTGAATTCTTCACGAATAACCCGCACTGCCAAAGATGGCTCGCGATACAAAAGGGTTGGTCCGTTTGCTTTCTTTGATCGCTCTTTGATGTCTTCCCAGAGGTCGAGCAATCGCGACATGTCGGTTTGAAGCTCGTGCTCGGTTGCATTTTCTGCGGCGGTGCGCACGATCACGCCATGTTCTGCCGGCTTGACCCGATCCAAAATCGTGCGCAAACGACGGCGCTCGTCCTCTGGCAGACGCTTAGAGATGCCATATGTTCTCGAGTCAGGAATCAAAACTACGAATCGACCAGGCAACGAAACTTCTTGGGTCAACCGACCACCTTTGGCTCCGATCGGATTTTTCGTGACTTGACACAAAATAAGTTGTCGAGATTGCAAAACATGTTCGATCCGGGGCTCGGGACCTTGTTCAACGACGTCTTCTTTGTCGAATTGAACGTCACCACGGTATAGGACAGCATTTTTGGGCGTGCCAATGTCGACGAAGGCTGCCTCCATGCCGGGAAGAACATTTTGAACTCGACCCAGATAGATATTGCCGTGAATTTGTTCAGAGTCGTCGGCAGGACGACTCACGTAGTGCTCGATCAAACTGCGTCCTTCAAGAAGCGCGACCTGCGTTAGATCTTTGCGTACTTGAACGCACATCGTGTAGCGGCCCAAAGGTCGACCGTTGCGCTCTTTGCCGCGACGACGCTCGATCAATTCGGCATCGGTTTCGACCACTGAACTTCTGTTTGATCGCCCGCCATCTCGCTCTGACCGATCACCACGGCGTCGGCGGTTTCGTCCACCGCGTCGGTTTCGACCACCACGACCCGTCTTCTCGCTTCGACCAGACCGTTCAGATCGCTTCGACCTGCCCAAATTCTTGCCCGTCGACTCTGAACCTGACGAACCTGCATCGCCTGTTTGAGAGGGCACAGATAACGGTGCTGGACGGGTGTCGCCAATTTGTGGCTTGCGCACGAGAGCACCTTCTGCGGCTTGGGGCGAAACCAAACGGCCTTCTCGCGGATGTTCGGGCAACTCTGGGGAACTCATTTAATTATCCTTCTAAACCTTTTAGACGAGCCGAGAAACACTGGCTCGTCATTCGCGGTTAAGCGCTAACTCAGGACACTGAGCGCACCGACTTCGCGAAAATCGAATGTGTGGGGCTAACGCCCCGTGCTCTCAGGCTACCCCGCTCAAAGGCGCCATTTGCGGACTCTTTTAGCGCAAGCGTCGCATATAGATGCTTTGGGCCAAACCAATCATCAACGCCGTCGACACGAGGTGCGAACCACCATAAGAAATAAAGGGCAACGGCAAGCCACTCACTGGCGTCAGCCCAAGGGTCATGCCTATGTTTTGAAAAATCTGAAACAACATCAACGAAAACACACCGGCAATCAAAAGTTGATCGAAACGAGTTCTAGCAAGTCGAGCAATCACCCAAAGTCGCCACAGAATTATTGCAAACAAACCAAGCACGACAAATCCGCCGATCATTCCAAACTGCTCGCCAATTGCCGAAAATGGAAAGTCTGAAAACTGCACCGGTATGAAGGCACCATTGGTCAAAGGGC
>CAYOVI010000088.1:0-6569 GCA_964407365.1 uncultured Ferrithrix sp. | reverse complement strand
TCTTTTGGCATAAACAAGCAATGTCGAATCGCACTACAAACATCGGTGAACGGAACAAAGTTGCGATACTGAAGTCCGTGCGACTTGAGTGTCAATTTCTTCCTTTCTACAGCCTGACGGCACAAGTCGTTGGCGATGATTTGCCAGATTTTGGCATCGGCCGACATTGGGGCACCAAAGCCATTGGCGTTTCTCAGATTTATTCCTTCGATTGCATTTTGATCGTGGGCTAGTGCCACCAAATTCTCTGCATCTAAGTGAGTTTGTGCGTAAGCATCGGCTGGTTTTGTCAGTGTTGCCTCGGTGACATTGCCACTCAAGGTCGCACCGTAGACCTGGATGGTCGAAAGATAAATGAATCGTGCGTGCTTGGGACAATGCTCAATTACCCTTCTCGTGTATTCAGTGTTTACATGGTGGGCCCTTTCAGGTTCGGCACGCGATTCAAAATCTGCCATTGCCACCAGATGAACCACATGGGTAATTTCGCTCATCATCGAACTAATCGAATGCGAATTCTCGAAATCAACTATGTGGGTTTGGGCTCGCGGGGCCCAGGCTGGTGAATCTCGCTTTGACCTTGAGGCAAGACGCAAATTGACCCCTTCGTCATGGGCAAGTATCGCTGCGAGTCGACCGCCGAGAGTTCCAAAGCCGCCGGTCAGCAGGACATTTTTGGTCATCGATGAACTATTTGCCAGTTATATGGGAAGTACTCGTCTTTCGGATCTCGACGCTTAATCTCGGTCGGGTCGTGGGGAATGCTGGCGCAGTTGGCGACAATCGCCATTTGTGTGCCGACACCTTTGAAGCCGTTCCATACCCGCTTGGGCACAGTGACTAACCAATAGTTTTCTTCACCTAGAAACAATTCTTGAACTTCACCCCGGGTCGGGCTTTCTGGGCGATCGTCAAACAAAACGAATTTGATGCGACCAAATGGCACCGCGTAGTTAAGCACCATTTTTTCGTGATAGTGCCAGGCTTTTACCGCATCGGGGAACACGCATGAAAAATATATTTCCCCAAATTGTTGAAAGTGGGGGTCGGATGATTTGAGCATGTGCATCACTTTTCCACGCTCATCGGCAATCTGCGAAAGCGGAGTGATTACAACACCATCAATCATTTTGAAACCTCCATATATTTTCTGATTTGCAGCTCTGAGAGTTCTTTTATTTTGGCCCCGTCGTGTGCCTGGCGATACCACGAAACCGTGTTGTGTAAAGTTTGCTCGAAATTCCATCTCGGGAACCACTTCATTTGAGAGTTTGCTTTTTCGCAATTTAGGTGCAGCAAGCCCGCCTCGTGCATTTTGTGCTGAGTTTGGTCAATTTCTATTTTGCCAGAACCCCAAACCTCAACGACTTTTTTTGCCACGTCGTTGACACTAAACGTGTCCGACTCTGCAGGGCCAAAGTTCCAAGCGCCGTGAAACTGTTGCGGTGAATCAAGAAGAAAATCCGCCATTTGAATGTATCCAGACAGCGGTTCAAGCACGTGTTGCCAAGGTCGTGTCGCCTCGGGGAAACGCAAAACAATCGGCTTGTTGTTCGAAAGAGCTCGAATGCAATCTGGAATGATTCGGTCATCGGCCCAGTCTCCGCCCCCGATCACGTTTCCCGCGCGAACTGTGGCGGCACCAAAGTTTTTTCGTTGTGAAAGAAACGAATCAAAGAACGAAGAAAACACCAACTCTGCCGCAGCCTTAGATGCGCTGTATGGATCACGACCACCAAGTTCGTCTGTTTCTCTATAACCACGACTAACCTCGAGATTTTTGTAGCACTTGTCGGAGGTTACAAAAACCAGGGCTCGAATCGAATCGGTGTGTTTTACGGCCTCCATCAAATTAACTGCTCCACCGATGTTCGTGTCGTAGGTGGTCTTTGGGTCGGCATATGAGCGTCGCACGAGCGCCTGAGCCGCAAGATGGAAGACAATTTCTGGTTGGGTGGCTCGCATAAATTTTGTCAAGTCATCGGCGTTGCGAACGTCGCCATCTTGATGACTGATCAAGTTGCCGAGACCAAGTTGCGAAAAATGACTTTGTTCGCCTTCGGGTGGCAATGCATATCCAAAAACCTGTGCCCCAGCCAGATGCAACCACAGCGACAACCACGAGCCTTTGAAACCAGTGTCACCAGTGACGACGACCCGCTTTTTGTTTAGGTTTGCAAATGCGTCGGTTAGTGAACCCATGGTGCCTTGCCCGATTTGAACATTTGGTTCAGCAACTCCCAGTCTCGGTAAGTGTCCATGCATTGCCAGAAGTCATCATGGGGGTACATATCCATTTGTTTATCTCGAACGATCGACTGAATCGGTTCTTTTTCAAAGACCAGATCTTCTCGTTCTTCGAGATATTCAAATATGCCTGGTTCGCATACGAAAAAGCCGCCCGAGATTCGCCCACCCGATGCCTGTGGCTTTTCGTTGAAGCCCGTGACATTGTTGTCATTGTCAACCTGCAGTTCGCCAAATCGACTTGGTGGTCTAACACCGGTGACTGTCAGCAACTTTTTGCTTGAACGGTGATGTGCAATTAATCGCTCCAGATTTACATCGCTCAACCCGTCTCCATAGCTGAGCATGAAAGTCGAGTCTCCGACCAGCGAATGTACTTTTCGAATTCGCGCCCCTGTCATTGCTTCAAGACCAGTATCTGCCATTGTCACCGAGCATTCGATTCCATTTATTGGACCGAGGAATTTATAGATGCTGGGTAGATTCGTCTGCGAGCCAACAGATTCGGTTTTTCCAGGAAGTTTTTGAAAAAAATCGACAATCGTTTCAGATTTGTAACCAAGACACAAAACGAAATCGGTGTGACCAAAATTTGCGTAATAACCAATCAGATGCCAAAGAATCGGCATTTGACCAACTTTGATCAGCGGCTTAGGTATGTCGTCTGCAACGTCGCGAATTCGGGTGCCAAATCCACCGCACAAAAGGACGGTTTTCATGAATAGGCGACTCGGTCGGCAAATATCGCAGTCGGACTCAACAATCTGACTGGAGACCTTGGGTTTGAAATAAATTCACGAACCGCTTGTGATTTGTTCGCACCAGTTGTCACAATGATTCGATTCGAGATCTGGCTAAGTGTTTTGAGAGTCAAAGTTATGCGTTCTGCTGGTGGATTTGGCGAGTCAAGTATCTCACTACAGACCTGGCTTGAATTCAGAACCGGATGATTTGTTGTCAAACTTGCTATATGACCGTCGTCTCCCATACCTAAAAGGCAAAAATCAAACATATCTACCCGGTGAATTCTACTTGCATATTCAATGGCCGCATCTTTGGGCGTCAAGTGCGGATTTGATGAACACACGTGACCGTAGTTTTCGCCGAGCGATTTTTTTAATGTGTCGATAATTTGCAGATCGTTTCGCCTTGCATCTTTATCGGGCACGCATCTTTCGTCGGCGAGATACCAGTTCACTCTTTGCCAAGGTGCATCACTTGACACCAAATTTTGCAGGGTGCAGGCAACAGAGTTTCCACCAGCCACGATCACGTTGAAATGCGGGCTTTTCTTTGACGCAACAATGATTCGAGTTATTGCTGATGCCGTCGCGACAAAAACCTCGTCTGCAGTTGAAAAAATATGAACTCGTGGGTCGTTGGATGAGAAGTCGTCATTGACTGCCACTAGCCAATTCTAGATTGTCGGGGCCAATTGAACTCAGATTTGGAGAAGGTTCTTCCATTTGGGCAAGTTGGTGTCGAGGTTGAAAAATTCGGTGGCATCTACTTGTGGCGAGCACTCGTTAATTTTTTCAAGAGCAACTTCTAGTTCGCGAGAAGTTCGAACAGTTTGCAAATATGAACTTGCGCGCAATGGGCTCAAGTTGAATGACAACGGGTCAAGACACTGAATAACCGGCAATCCAGAACAGACGCCATCAATTACGGCCGAGGTGATTGCACTGCAATATAGAACATCGGCTTGTTCAAAATAGTGCGACAAATCTTTTTTCCCTGAGACGACCTCGGCATCAATCTTCAAATTATTCAAGGTTTGACTCCAATGGGGCTTGAGCAAAAATTTGAATCGCCTGGGGTTTGCTGCGGCGAGTTCTTCCAACAATCGCATTTGGCTCTTGGTAGCAGATTCTAGATAGTCGGTAGCAACAAGAATCACCAATGGTTTTTTGATTTGTCGCACTTGGCGCTCTGCCCTCAGATGCAAATACATCAAAGCCTCGACTTCGACGACTTCATTGTGGGGATAGCCAGATTCAAGCAAAGAATCTTTTGCAAGTCGACCGTTCACCGCAATGCGATCGGGTCTTGGCATCGAACTATTTGCATCGAACTGTTTTGGGTGAGACATCAATCGAAGGTCCCAGAAGCGCACCGTCGAATGCGCTACGCCGATTAACTTGCCATGTTTAAATTTTCGCCACGAGTGAATCAACGCCATCTCCCAAGGTTGATTCTCCATCAAATAGATTCCTAGTTTTTGGTGGGGAAGTTTTGAAAGCAAAGATTCGAGTCGGTTGAATCTCAGACAGTTGATAAGTGACTCATAGCCACGGTGCGAATTCAGCCACTCACTCCTAAATAGCGGCCAAAAATCTATTCCCGACTCAGGGTCTTTGAACGACCCAGAAAACTTTTGGCTAGGCAGTGAGTGAACGACCAACTTTGCATGGTCTATGAGTGTTTTTGCAATAATCTTCAGACTGATTTTCGAATCAAAAATTTCGTGTCGATGTAGAGAATTTTGGTTGAAGTCGATTAGGAGACTTCTCGCATTTTTAAGATCAGCGACTCTGTGTTGATCTACGAGATTGTGCCACCAATTGATCTCACGACTTTCCAACTGGTTCACGAGTGCAGACCAATATTGTGAGGCAAATTTGCGATCTGTGTTTACAGAATCGGAAAATCTGTACCAATAGTCGAAGAATGATATTGAGCCCCCAAGGGAATTCTTGATTTTTTTAGATCTAAGCGCGACAGATGTTTTAATTTGCTGAACAAGCGCTAGAACCGCGAGCATTGGGCGCGGAATTAATTTTTTTATCTTGGTGCGCTGAAGCTTAAATCTAGTTTTTGGCTTCGGTCGACTTACCGTGAATTCGATCTCGAATTGCTTGGCGATACCTGCAATTGTTCGTATCAGCGATTTATCATTTGAGTGAAGTTCGATTTTTTTTGGTCTGGTTTTTTGAATTATTTCATGAAGAGCAAAAATTTTCGCCAGATTGTTGAGTTGTGCCGACTGGGTGTATGGCCGTGAGTGAAACTGGGTAAGCCAAAAATAATCAAGACCTGGTCTCAAGTTGTGTTTGGTCTTTTTTTGGTTGGTGATTGATTTACCGACCTCAAGAATTAGTTTCAAGATTCTTTCTCGAAGGACTTCAGCGTCTTGCTCGAGCGTTTCGCAAATTGAAATTGTTGTCGAATTTGAAGACTGATCTTTGAACTGTTGCCAAAGAATCAAAAGATCGGTTTTTAAATCACAGTCTGACTCAGAATCCCAGATTGTTAAAATTTGTGCTGAGCTATCCAAAATTCTCGTCATCTAGTTTGATCGTGTCGCTTTTAGCATCAGACGCTCGACCTCGGCGATGTCTGAAGGAACGTCAACGGCATGAGTTCGGTAGGTCGTTCGCTGCATTCGAATTTGAACGCCATTTTCAAGAAACCTCAGCATGTCGACTGACTCGTTGATTTCAAGTGGGGTCGGAGGCAGTTCGGTAAATTGCTGCAGTGCTTTTCGCTTGAAGGCGATTAGCCCAAGTTGTTTTCCAGAAGGGCGCTCTACACCGTCTTGCGACACGGGGATAGGTGCGCGAGACATGTATAAAGCATTGCCTGCCAGATCCATAACCACTTTTACGCAGTTTGGGCTTGTGAATTCGCCGGGCTGAATGTCGGCATAAAGATTCACGACTTCTAGTGCTGAGTTTTCTGAGAACGGTCGCAGAACATCTGACAACATTCGGGGGTCTGTCATTGGTTCGTCCCCTTGAATCATGACGACGATGTCGTATTTTGATTTTTCGTTTTGCTCTAGCTTGAAAACTGCCTCAGCACACCGATCAGATGCTCGCTCGTGTTTGTTGCTGGTCATCACAGCTTTGTGACCCAGGGCTTCAACATGGTCGACTATCTCTTGGTCGCAAGTTGCCACGGCTACCGCATCAATCTCGGCACACTTCAAAACTCGCTCGACGATGTGTTCGAGCATCGATTTGCCGAGAATCTTGGCAAGCGGTTTGTTGGGGAATCTTGTGCTGGCAAGACGCGCCGGAATCAAAGCAAGAACTTTCATTTGATAATTTTCTTTTCACGCAATGCCTTGACCAAAAGACCACTGGCTTCTTTCTCCATTTGGTCTCGCGTCTCTCGTGCATACGTGCCCATGTGGGCGGTCATTTGAACATTTTCTAATTTGCTAAGTGGGCCGTAATAGGGTTCTTGTTCGAAGCAGTCGAGTGCCGCGCCTGCGAGATGTCCAGATTCGAGCATTTTAAAGAGTGCGATCTCATCGACTAGACCACCACGTGCAACATTGATGAGGTACGAACCCTTTTTCATCAATTGAAGTTGTC
>CAYOVI010000087.1:2759-6607 GCA_964407365.1 uncultured Ferrithrix sp. | reverse complement strand
GCGATAGCCGACAACGCAGCGGGCATAACCGTTGCTTGGGCGAGGCCCTCAAACAAGCCAATTCCCAAAATCACCCACGGGTCTTTGACCAAGCCGTAGACAACGGTGACCAGGCTGATTGGCACCGAAAGCATCAACGCCACGGCCACAGGCGAGCGTTTGTCGATCAACCTGCCGGCGCGAGCAGAGAAAAAAATGAATGGCATGCCATAAACGGCAAAGGTCAAACCCGTCATTGCGTTGTTGCCACCCAGGTCATCAAGAAAACGGTCCCACAATGCGTCGAACATGCCGGTTGGAAAAGTCACTGCGAGGGTCAAAATAAGTGCGACACGTACGCTGCGAATGCGCATCAGATCAAAGCTCAAACGCTGTGATTCTTTGGTGGAAGAGAGTTCTGGAAATTTACGTGGGCTGATGATAAACACCGCAACAACGGCAAGTGCGCCAAACAACAAAAATGTCGCGTCAAGTCCGTAGGGGCCGATTATCAGAGAACCGATCAAAGGTCCTGAGACGAAGCCGGCAATCTCCATGCCGGCAACCGCGCCTAGTCTTTCGGCACTGCGCGCATCATCTAAATGGGCAGCCAATGCCCGCACCGCGGGAAAAGTCAAACCAATTGACGCCCCAACTATGCCACGACCGATGATGAAAATAGTCAAAGAATCTCCCAGGGCAAATATGACCGACCCAATTGACGCCAAACCGAGGCCAAGTTGAATGAGTTTCTTGCCATGCCCGCGGTCGGCCAATGGGGCGATGAACAACTGCACCAATAGACCCATCGCAAAACCCGTGCCCGCGATGAGACCCAATGATGAGTCGGCGTATTCATATTGTTCTTGCAATTCAGACATCGACGCAAACACGACGCTGTTAGCCGAAGCCGTCGCAAAGACGCTGAACAAAAGCAACACCAAGTCGGCGCGTTGATTGTCTTTCGATGTCATTTTTGTTTTATCTGGACAATTCGTTCAGCACCGCATCAAAAAAAATTGGCCAGTGGTGCATTGCCCAAGACTCAAACTCTAATTCGCACAAGCCGACGCAAGAAATATTTGCAGTTGGATCATGCCAAATAAAAGAACCTGTGCCCCCGAAATGTCCGAACGCTGACGCGCTATTTCGCGAACCCATCCAATGCGGGTGTTTGGTGCCATGAAGTTCTGGACCAAAGCCCCAATTGCACGGGTCGAATCTACCCACACCAGGCACTACACCTTCGAGGTCTAAAAATTGCGTCGTGGTCGCCGTCGCCGCAGTATTCATAGAGATTAGTTTGGGGTCGCGCAACTCGTTCGCAAACTTTGTGAGGTCATCTACGCACGAAATGACATCGTGTGCCGCCGAGCCGTTCAAAAAACTTTTTTCCATTTTTAACGGCTCAAAAATTGCCTCATTCAGATATCGATTGAATGGCATTTCGCAAACTGTCTCAAGATGTTCGGCGATCAGCTCATAGCCCGTGTTTGAATAAATTCGCTTTCGACCAGGGGCAACTATCGGCACCTTGCCGTCGAAACTAAAACCACCTGCGTGGGCCAATAAGTGGGCAAGAGTGCAGTCTGTCTGACCGACTTGCGTGTCAAGGCTTGTTGATCCTTCTTCTACCGCAATTAGAGTCGCCCAAGCGGTCAGAACTTTCGAGACAGAGGCAACCCGAGACGTTCGTGTCGAATCGCCAAATTTTCTAACTTCACCGTGCCGCTCAATGACGCAAATCGAGGTATTGCCAGCCGGCCATTCGCGTACGAGATCGAACGCCCGCATTGGGCTATTTTGTCGTGCGAATCAACTCGGCGACGCGAAATGCAAGATCAAGTGATTGACGTGCATTAAGGCGAGGGTCGCAAACTGTTTCATAGCGGGTATCAAGATCTTCTTGGCTGACAGTTTCAGCCCCGCCCAGGCACTCGGTCACATTGTCGCCGGTGAGTTCGATATGAATGCCCCCTGGCCAGGTGTTTTCGGCACGATGAGCCAAAACAAAGCCGGTGATTTCTTTGATGATGTCGTCGAAGTGGCGCGTCTTGCGACCATTTACGGCCGTGAAAGTGTTGGCATGCATCGGGTCACAAGCCCAAACGACTGGGTGTTTGGCATCGCGCACGGCGCGAATCAGCGGGCGCAAGCCTGCTTCGATTCTGTCGGCCCCCATGCGGGTGATCAAGGTCAGTCGACCAGGCACGCGTGAGGGGTTGAGTGTTTCACAAAGTGAGAGAACAAAATCTGTGGTCGTCTCGGGACCGATCTTGCAACCAATTGGGTTGCCAACCCCGCGCAAGAATTCGACATGTGCGCCATCGAGTTGGCGAGTGCGTTCACCGATCCACAGCATGTGGGCCGAACAGTCATACCAATTGCCAGTTAGAGAGTCTTGGCGGGTGAGCGCCTCTTCGTACCCGAGCAACAAAGCCTCGTGGCTGGTGTAAAAATCGACTTCGTGCAATGCGCTGTGGCTCTCTGTGTCGACGCCGCAGGCACGCATAAATGCCAGGGCCCGCTCGACTTCGCCGGCGACTTGCTCGTATCTTTGGCCCTCGGCGCTTGTCGAGACGAATTCTTGGTTCCAGGCGTGAACTCGGTTCAAATCTGCAAAGCCACCCTTGGTGAAGGCTCGCAACAAGTTCAGCGTGCTGGCCGATTGGTGATATGCCTGAACTAGGCGTTGCGGGTCGGGCACGCGCGACTCGCCGTGGGGGGCAGGGTCGTTGACCATGTGTCCGCGAAACGAAGGCAACTCGAGGTTGCCAACTTTTTCGGTGTCACTCGAGCGGGGTTTGGCAAATTGACCTGCAATTCGTCCAACTTTGACCACCGGCACGCCCATTGAGTAGGTGAGCATCACCGCCATTTGCAAAATCACGCGCAACTTTTCGCGAATATTCACCGCAGTGAACTCTTCGAAACTTTCTGCACAGTCGCCCGCCTGCAACAAAAATGCGTTGCCGCTTGCAACCTTGCCAAGCGATGACAAAAGAGATCTAGCCTCCCCGGCAAACACCAAAGGCGGGTACGAGCCAATTTGCTTGAGCGCCTGCTCTAGTTCATTTTGGTCGGGCCACTTTGGTTGCTGGGCAGCGACTTTGTGTTGCCACGAAGAGGGTGTCCAACGATTGGTCATGGTTATAACCCTATTGCCGGGTTTGGTCTCAGACGGTGAGAATTTCGCCAGCGTCGTCGCGAAGTGTATCTACGGCGCGACTAACCAGTCGACGAGCGGCCTCGGCGGTGACGCCTAGTTCTTCGCCCACCTGACGAAAGCTCTTTCGCTCTCCGTCATGCAAACCAAACCGAGCCTCTACTGCATAGCGGGCTCGCTCATCAAGCGTTCCGAGCAGACGATCGAGCAAATTTGTGTCGACCATGCCCATTACGGCATCTTCCGGACTGATGTCTTCGTTGGGCACAAGATCGCCCAAAGTTGCATCGCCGTCTTCGCCGATTGTTTTGTCGAGTGAGACAGGAGTAGTGAGTCGGTGCAGTTCTGCGTTCATTGCGCTCAGTCCTTCGGCATCGCCAGAACCTTGGCGCAATGCTGCGCGCAGAGTCGCAGAACGATCACCAGGAATTCGAATCAAACTTGCTTTTTGATCTAGCGCACGACCAATTGCCTGGCGAATCCAGAATGTTGCATATGTCGAAAACTTGAAACCGCGACGCCAGTCAAACTTGTCTACTGCGTGCTCGAGACCGAGGTTGCCCTCTTGAATAAGATCGAGAAGATCCATGCCTTGTGGCAATGGGTAGCGTCGGGCGATTGAAACGACCAATCGCAAGTTAGAGCGAATGAAGCGATCTTTGGCGCGTGCGGCGTTGCGCATGTCGGCACGAATAGCAGCGCT
>CAYOVI010000087.1:220-2749 GCA_964407365.1 uncultured Ferrithrix sp. | reverse complement strand
CGGCTTCGATCGCTTTGGACAAATCGCGCTCGTCTTCGGCGTTGAGCAATGCAACTTTGCCAATTTCGTTCAGGTAGATGCCAATTGAATCAGACATGGGGGTTTTTGATCTTTCTATGGGGGGTATTCGGGGGACTGGTTACATTAGGGCATCGGCACGACAAGGTCAAGGGGTTAGTGAAAATTTTCATATTTTTTGGCCCAGGTTTTATATGCCCTTTACGTGACTGGTTATGTTCGGGTGTGCCTATGACTCATAAACTTTGAAAGTGCCAATGCGCGTAGGTCTGTTCGGGGGAACATTTGATCCGCCTCATCTAGGCCACCTGGTTACGGCCGTAAACGTGCGTTTTGTGCTCAATCTCGACCTGGTTGTGCTCATGGTTGCCAATGACCCGTGGCAAAAACAGGCCACGCGCGAAGTCGCTGGCGCCCATGATCGGTTGGCCATGGTGCGGGCCGCAATAAACGGGGTTGAGGGCTTGGTTGCTGGTGACGATGAGATAACCCGCGGAGGCCCGAGTTACACCGCGGACACACTGGTCTGTTTGGGTGAAAAATATCCGAAAGCCGAGTTGTTCACGATTGTCGGCGACGATGCGGCTGCCAATTTCGGGTCTTGGAAGCGCGCCGACGAGATCGCAAAATTGTCGACATTAGTTGTGGTCGATCGGCCTGGTTCGCCGATGATGCCCCCTGATGAATTTGTCTGGAAACGAGTCGAGGTGCCGCGGCTCGAAGTGAGCTCGAGCGATCTTCGTGCGCGTTTCATCGACGGTCGACCACTTGACTACTTGGTTTCTGAAAAGGTGATGCATGTCATTTCTGAACGCGGTTTATACGGATCAAAAAAGTGACGGCGATTCCTCAACGACAAAGGCAACGTGCAGTGGTCGCATTGTGTTGTGGCATTGTTGCGGCTTTGAGCCTGCCAGCAGGTTTGGTGGTTGGCTACAACTCTGTGCTCAATTCGGGCACCGGCACAAACATCGGCAATGTCAAGACGCTCACCATTCCGAGCACGCCAGTTGCGCTACTAGCCACCGTCAACTCTTCCAACGAAGTCACATCAATCAACGTCATTGCGCTTGCTGGCGACAGCCCAGGTGGCACGATCATTTCGTTGCCGGCCAAGTCGAGAGCTGAGATCGTCGAGGGCGAAGAGCCACGCAGAGTTTCTGATTCTTACTCGGGTAATGATGTCGCGGCGTTTGTCGCCGACATAGAGGGTCTTCTAGATGTCTCGATCAAGACTGCCGGCATTTTCAAACGCGACGATCTAATCGAGTTGTTTGACCCAATCGGGCCATCTGAGATTCTTTTAGATTCAGATGTGCGCAACACCGAGCCCGATGGCACTCAGCGCACGGTTGCAAAGATTGGCCGAACAACGGTCGAGACGGCAACTCTTGTCGACATCTTGCTGGCGCGCCAAACCGATCAAAATGAGGTCGAAAGATTCAACCATCAAAAATCAGTGCTGACGGCGATAGCCAACACGGTGGGTCTAGGTTTGAAACTTGATCCGCCTATCACAACTACTGAGCCGCCAGCCGATTTCAAGGCATTTTTTCAGCGATTAATTTCTGGTCCGATTCAGGTTTGGCAGTTCGCGGCGACTGCGGTGCAGGCTGGCGAATTGAACCCGTATTCGGTAGATATGTATGAGCTCGACAAAGCTGAAGTCACGATGATCATGGCTAGCGTCGCGCCGACTTCTAAAACGAGTTCTGCGCTAACCGGGCAACTTTCGGTGCAGGTTGATAGTCCTTTCAATAATGCGGTTGTAAGTCGAGAAATCGTGAGGCGTTTAATGGCCAAGGGCCTAAATGTCGCCCTTGTGCGCGAAGTTCCAGGACCCCCGCAAGAGGTGACTCGTGTTCTTTATGTCGATGGCAATGGCCTGACTGGCATTGACGACCTAGTCGGTTATATCGGTGAGATTTCGGCTGATCGCACCAATGAGCGTGTTCAAGGTGTGGATTTTCAGATAATTATCGGGGCAACGTTCGCGCGATTTCTCGAGAGTAATCCCGAGATACCCACGACTACCCTGAGTGTCAGCGACGAATGACGACCTTTCAGATTCAGCCCGAGGCATTGCAGATAGCCAAAATTGCCGCGCAAGTCGCCGATGAAAAGCAGGCGAATGACATAACCGTGCTCAACGTCGGCGAAGTATTGGCAATTACAGATCTATTCGTCGTCGCAAGTGCCGGCAACAAGCGTCAAGTGCGAACGATTAGTGATGCGATCACTGATGCAGTGCGCACAAAGACAGGTCGTTCGCCACTATCAAGCGAGGGCGAATCGCAACACCAATGGATTCTCATCGATTACGGAAGCGTCGTCATTCACATCTTTGACGATGAAACGCGTCGGTTCTATGAAATTGAGCGCCTGTATCGCGACGTGCCCCTAGTCAGTTGGCGCCTCGTCAGTTAATTATTTGGTCGGGTAGCGTAAAGAAGTCGTTTGGGGCTATAGCTCAGTTGGTAGAGCGCTTCCATGGCATGGAAGAGGCCAGGG
>CAYOVI010000087.1:0-210 GCA_964407365.1 uncultured Ferrithrix sp. | reverse complement strand
CTCCAAGTTTCTGTTTAGTCTCGCCGAGTTTGATTGTGACCCGGACCTTGTGTCGGTGAAGGCATGGATTTCTAAATCCGATTCGGTTTCTGTTCGCAGAAAGCGTGGGCAATCGGTGAGAGCGTTCGGTGCTTGGGCGGGCAAAAACGGCTACGAAGTGTTTTCCTGGTGGAAGCAGGTGCATCTGTTACGAGAGGCTGAGCATCCGCA
>CAYOVI010000086.1:3637-6617 GCA_964407365.1 uncultured Ferrithrix sp. | reverse complement strand
TTAAGCGACCCTGACTCAAAGATTCGAGAAATTTGGGCACGCAACGATTAATACCTCTCTGGACAGATTCCTCGATTTGGTCTGACCTGGCTATCAAGAGTCGCGGTTCGCTCGATGACGACCTGCAGTGCGACGTTGCAATAATCGGTGCAGGCTATAGCGGACTATGGACAGCTTTCTATTTGAAAACGCTCTCGCCTGACCTGAGAATTTGTGTCCTTGAAAAACAAACTGTTGGTTTTGGTGCAAGTTCCCGCAACGGAGGTTGGTGTAGCGGTTTTCTCCCAGTCTCTTTGAGCGAACTAGCCCAAACACACGGCAAGAGTGCAGCAATTGAAACCTATAGAGAGGCCTTCCAAACTTTGGATGAAATTGAGAACTTCTTGTCGGATCATCAATTAGACGTTGACTATCACCGCGGTGGCACTATAACGGGCGCTACTAATGCCGTTCAAAAGGATCGCATCGAAAATGAGCTCAACGAGATGCGCTCGTTTGGCTTTGGTGAAGAACACTCAAGAATTCTTTCCTCCAAAGAACTTTCGACTCGACTAAACATTGACGGTTTGACCACTGCTTCTTACACACCCCATTGCGCAGCGATTCACCCAGCCAAACTCGTAACTGGTCTTGCTCGCGTGGTCGAGCAGCTTGGGGTGAAGATTTTTGAAAATTCTGCTGTGGTTGAGTATTCGAGCGGTCAGATCAAGACTGAATCAAATGTTTGTTCTGCTCCGATAATTATTCGCGCTACCGAAGGCTTCACCGCACGCATCAAGAACCATCGACGCACCATGGCACCTCTTTATTCGTATATGGTGGCGACCGCTCCTCTAAGTTCGAGTCAGTTGACATCCTTGGGTTGGTCAAACCGCGAGACATACCACGACGCCAGAAATATGATCATTTATGCACAATTGACCCGAGATAATCGCATCGCCTTCGGCGGACGCGGAGCCCCCTATCACTTTGCGTCACGGGTGAAGCCAGAGTTTGACTTGCATGAAGAGATTCATAAAAAAATTATTCGCTCTTTGAATCAAGTTTTTAAAATTACTCAAGAAGTCGAAATCACCCACCGTTGGGGCGGCCCTCTTGGGGTTCCGCGAGATTGGCGACCCGCTGTCAATTTTGATCGAAACTCTGGTCTGGGGTCTTTGGGTGGTTACGTGGGCGATGGCGTAGCGGCATCGAACTTGGCAGCCCGCACAATGGCGCACCTTATCTTGAGTGATGGTCACCCCCTATGTGAACTTCCGTGGGTAAATCACCCGTCGCGAAAATGGGAGGTTGAGCCGTTGCGCTATTTGGGCATCAATGGTTTGCTAAAAATTGCTGAATCAATTGATGAACACGAGGCCAGAACCAACCAGCCCGATAAATTTCGGACGTTCATTATCGACAAATTTTTGGGTGATTAGCTAGCCCAAAATTTCGCTCAAAAATACGACCCGTTTTTCATCGATGCTGAGATGGGCTGCTTGGCCGATTGCCGTGCTCAATAGTCCATCTTCGAGTGTCACTGCACTTGACTGCATTTCACGAATTGCACTTTGCATCGCCAAGTGTTCGAGATGCGATGCACCACCATGAAAGCCTTCGATTATTCCTTCGGGTTGGCTGACATATTGTTCGATTACTCCGGCTCGCCCACCATCACGGTCACCGATGCGGATGATTGATTCTGTAACCAATGCCTCGATCTTGGCCTTGTCACCGACAATTGAAATTTCTTGTTCATTTCTAGAACCCTCGGCGAACATAGAAAGGTCCAGCATTGCGCGAATTCCGTTTGAATAATCCACAACGACGAACGCGTTGTCCAAGATGTCGGGTTTTGCGCCCATGTACGACTCATCGAGGTGGTTGACGTCCTGGGCGCCTGAGGCGAAGACGCTCACAGGCATTGATTTTGACAAGAGATTCATGAGGTCGAAAAAGTGACAGCACTTCTCGACCAACGTGCCACCAGTATTTTTCGAGAAGCGGTTCCAATTATCAACTTTCTGCAAAAACGGAAATCGATGCTCACGAATCGCCACCATCTTTATCTGACCACAACTTCCCGCATCAACTTCTTCGAGCAGTTTTCGCGTCGCTGCCATGAAGCGATATTCGAGCCCGACCCAAACGACTCGCCCGGGCTTGTGAGTTTTTTGCTCAATCTGAATGACCTCGCGGCACTGCCGTGTGTCGATGCAGAGCGGTTTTTCAATCAAGACATGCAAACCTGTTTTAAGCACGTCTTCAAGCACCTGTCGATGCGTATGGTTTGGCGTTGCGATGACGACGACATCTAGATCTTCGTTTCGCAACATCGCTGGATAGTCCTCGTAACCAACAGCACTTTGAACGAGCGTTTTGGCGTTGTCTCTGCTCGTCTGATTGGGGTCGGCAAATGCAACCACCTCGCAATTCTCAATCGCCAAAAGGTTGCGAACGTGCTCGCAACCCATCATCCCCACGCCAATGACCCCGTACCGCAGGGCTTTCACAGATGATGTCATCGCTAAAGACTAGGTCGCTAACATCGCAGCGTGAGTGAAAATGTGGGTGATCGCCTTTATTTTCGACAGCTGTTGTCAGGGCGCGATTTTGCGCGCAATGACCAGGTCGCAAGCCAAATGGTCAATTTCGTTTATTTGATCGGTGACAAAACAACTAGAGAGTGTGTCGTGGTCGACCCCGCATATGCCGTAAATGACATCTTGCAGATTGTCGAAAATGACGAGATGAAACTCACTGGAGTTTTGGCAACCCACTATCACCCCGACCATGTCGGCGGATCGATGATGGGAATGAACATTCAAGGAGTTGCCGCATTGATCGACCAAATTGATGTGCCGATTCACGTCAACAAACATGAAGCCAAATGGGTTACCCGCACCACTGGCATCGCCGAGGTTGATCTCGTCCAGCACGAAGGTGGAGATGCAATTTTGACTGGAGAAATTTCAATCTCTTTCGTGCACACCCCAGG
>CAYOVI010000086.1:2117-3627 GCA_964407365.1 uncultured Ferrithrix sp. | reverse complement strand
ACCCCAGGTCACACGCCAGGTAGCCAATGTTTTCTTGTTGAACAACGTCTAGTCGCAGGTGACACTCTGTTTTTAAACGGATGCGGACGCACCGATCTGCCAGGTGGCAATCCGGGTGATTTGTATTCGAGTCTGAACCTTCTCGCTAAATTGCCTGCCACGACCTTGGTGTGCCCTGGTCATCTATATTCAGAATTGCCATCTGCAAATCTCGGAGACGTGGTCGCGACCAATCAAGTTTTTAGACCCACTTCACAGCAACAGTGGCTTGATTGGTTCGGCCACTAACCAAAGATTGCATTTGCAATCGTGCTCAAGCCGGTTGCCAACAGCAAAAGCAAGACAAGATCTCTGAAGCGCTGTGGGTCGACCAATCTTCGAATTCGAATTCCAAGCCAGACGCCAAGTCCCATTACCGGAATTGCTATTGAAGAAACCAAGAGCACTTGCGACGAAATTTTGCCGGCAAGTGCAAAGGTGATCAGAGTCAGCAAATTTAGAACCGTGAATACCCTATTGAGCACCGCCCGAAAATTTTCTGGGGTGAAGTGGCGAGCGTGCAACAAAAAGACAAGTGGGGGTCCGTTCGTCGAAGTAGAAGTTGATAGCACACCTGCGAGAACGCCCATCACATAGTCAAAGGTGACCGGCAACTTTCGCAGATCAAATTCGCGCGAACTTAGAAAGACCCCGATTAGAACAAAAATACCGAGAAATAGCTTCATGATTTGGGCGCTCAAATTGTTGAGCATCCACAATCCAAACGGCATTCCGATCAGGGCGGAAACAACGAGTCGCTGAGAAATTCGTCGTGCCGAAATTGCCCGAGATTCATACCACTGAATGCTGCAACTAACCGTTGAAACCGCTGTTGCCGCGACGACAGCAACTGGAAGATCAACAAAAAAAATCATCAACGGCACAAAGATCAAACCGAATCCAAAGCCGAAGACCGATTGAATTAGCGAGGCTCCAAAGACAATTGCAACCACAGCAATGATCTGAACTAGAGACATTGAATTCGAATCATTTTGGGTTAATTGACCAATGCCGAAACAGCCGAGTCAAAAACTTGAGTATGCAAATCAATGTCGGCATCGGTGTGAAATTGAGAAATCAAGGCCATATTGTGAAATGGCGTAAGTAAAACCCCTCGGTTGAGTGCCCAAAGATGCATGAAGACTTCAAGTTCGGCATCGACCGCTCGAGCGGCATCGGCACCATTTTTTGGCGCCGGACAGAACCAGTATTCGGCGCGACATCCCAATTGTTGAACGCTCCAGTCGAGATCGAATTTACGAATAGATTGCATCACGCCATTTGCCCATCTGGTCGCAAGACCCGTCGTTAGGTGAAATTGTTCAGGCAAGAGCGCATTTGTAAGTGTCGCTCTTACTGCGGCCATTGCAAGGACACTGCCTGACAAAGTGCCACCCAAACCCGAGACATCCACGTCATGGCTCGTCATAAACTCTTCGGCACGGCGAGCCAATTCTGCCGACATGCCATA
>CAYOVI010000086.1:0-2017 GCA_964407365.1 uncultured Ferrithrix sp. | reverse complement strand
GTGCCGAGCAAGACGCAAAACGAAACGGTTTGCATCTGTGGCACTGACTGAAAATTGCCACTTGGGCAAGCCAAATCTTTCGGTCAACTCTTGACCAACCCAGGTTGAATCAAGACTCGGCAACATAACTGTTGAACCTCGGCCGAGTTGATTTACAATCGCCGAATTGATCTCGGCAACAGCATGACCTGTCATCGAACCGGTGTCGCCCAAACAAAAGTCGACGTATTCGATGCCGTCTATATCGACGAATTTTGCACCATGGGCATTGGCCACTGATATCGGAAAAGCGCCGGGCCAGCGCTTCATCCACGGCATAGGAACACCACCTAAAAGTGATGAGTTTGCACCTCGTGAAGCATCCCTCGACTTCGGGTGCAACTCGATGAATTTTGCCTCTTCGGCAGCGATACATGAAGCAAGTATTTTGCGATCTATCTTCAGCGACTTTGCCACCTCTACATTGTGTCAAATTCGGGTCTAAAATCATTGAGTGCCTATCGGAGATTTTCGCAACGCCCACCTGGACATGCGAATCAATTGGCCTCGACTTGAAGATCGCATCAACGCGTTGGCCGAAGTGTCGCCAATCGACGGTGGTGGCAATTGCCGTTTGGCACTAACCGACGAAGACCGAGACGGCAGAGATCTCGTCGTTTCATGGATGCGAAGCCTCAATCTTGAGGTCACGATCGACGTTGTTGGGAACATAATCGGAACATGGAATGTTGGAAGTGGAAGACCAGTGATGGCTGGTTCACACATCGACACTGTTCGCACGGGTGGTCGTTTCGACGGTTGCTATGGTGTGCTGGCCGCCCTTGAGGTGATCGAATCTTGCCAGAAAGCGAATGTTGTTCCGCCACGTCCCATGGCGGTCGGTGTTTTCACCGATGAAGAGGGTGCCCGATTTGCCCCGGACATGTTGGGCTCGCTCGTTTATGTGGGTGGCATGCCAGTCGAACAGGCTTTGAATGTCGTCGCAATTGATGGAGCACGCCTTGGTGACGAACTTATGCGCATCGGCTATGCAGGCTCAGCACCGTGCCCGGGGATCTTTCCCCATGCTTTTGTCGAACTGCACATCGAGCAAGGTCCGATGCTCGAGGCCAACAACGTAGGAATTGGCGCGGTCACGAGCGTGCAGGGTATTTCATGGCAAGAAGTGACGATCGTCGGTCAATCAAATCATGCCGGCACGACGCCGATGTCACTTAGGCACGACCCTGCATATGTCGCAGCCGAGATCACAGTTTTTGCGCGCAAATTGGCAAACGAGTTTGGGGGTGACCAAGTTTGCACTGTTGGCAAGGTCGATTTGCACCCGAACCTCACGAATGTTGTGCCAGCAAAGGCGACTCTCACGCTAGATGTGCGCAACACCGATGAGAATCTTTTGAAAAAAGCAGAAGCGAAAATCGCTGATTTCCTCAAACATGTTTCAAATGAAGAAGGCGTGAATATCACCTCTCGGCAACTCGCCAGATTTGAACCGGTCGTTTTTGATGAACGTGTCGTTGCCACGGTCGAGTCGATTGCTCTCCAACAAAAAAACACGGTGCAAAAAATGCCATCGGGTGCAGGTCACGATGCTCAAATGATGGCTCGAGTGTGTCCGTCTGGCATGATCTTCGTGCCTAGCGTGAGGGGAATCAGTCATAATCCTGCTGAGTTCACCCAAGACAAAGATTTAGAGGCTGGAGCAAATATTCTTTTACATACGATGCTTGCTCTAACGACACTGGAAGCTTCTTAATCATGCGAAATCTCACGGTTGCCGCCGCACAACTTGGACCAATACAGCGCAACGACGATCGTCAGTCGGTTGTGATCCGTCTCATTGATCTTTTGCGCGACGCTCACTCTAAAAGTGCTGAACTCGTTGTTTTCCCAGAATTGGCGCTCACCACTTTTTTCCCACGCTGGTTTGTTGAAAACATATCTGAGGCCGACCACTGGTACGAGACCGAGATGCCTTCGATTGCAACTCGCCCGCTATTCGATGAGGCAAAGAAAT
>CAYOVI010000085.1:0-6687 GCA_964407365.1 uncultured Ferrithrix sp. | reverse complement strand
AGTTGCTCAAATTCGACAGAAACAACTTCAAAGCCAACTCAAACAACCGATTCGCCAGCAGTTGAGCTGCCAGTTGTTGTCGTGACTTATTCAGTGCTCGGCGACATTGTTTCACAACTTGTGGGCAACCAGGCAGTTGTCGACGTAGTTATCCCAGATGGGCAAGACCCCCACGAGTTTCAACCATCTGCCAAAGACGTTGAGGCACTCAACAACGCAGAGTTTGTCGTTTCAAACGGGCTTGGCTTTGAAGAGAATCTCGAAGACGTGTTGAACAACGCCGTGAATTCAGACAAGCGAGTTTTCATGGTCGGTGATCACGTAACAGTTTTAAAGACTTCCGAAGAACTCGGCCATAATCACAGCGCAGACCAAGAGCACGGCCATGGTGGCATTGACCCGCACCTATGGTTGTCGCCAGCGACGATTCTTGAAATGCTGCCGGCACTTACCGCTGCACTTTCCGCTGCTCTTGATGTTGATCTGACAATCTCTTCGGCTGCACTATCAACAGAGCTAAAAGAACTCGATAAAGAAATTGAAAAAAATATCTCAGATTTGAGCAGCTGCGATCTTGTGACGGGCCACGATGAAATGGCCTACTTTGCGAACCGCTACGGATGCCGCATCGTAGGCGCGTTGATACCTTCATTTACGACGACTTCAGAGGCCACCGCAGGTGAACTCGCTGATCTCAAAGAATTGGTCGCAAGATACAAAGTGCCGGCAATTTTCACTGGGCTGGGCACCAACGAAGAAGTTGCCGAACAACTTGCCAAAGAGTTGGGCGTCAAGGTAGTCACTTTGTCGACGCACTATTTAGACGATGCGACCAACTACCAAGGGTTCATGAGAAGCTTGGTCTCCCAAATTACCGAGGCACTCAAATAATCAGGGTTCTATTACCCTGATCTGGCGACTTTGGTCGAGCGCACTATGTTTTTCGAACCCTTCATCAACAATGAGTTTCTTCGACTTTCACTAGTCGCAGGAATTTTGGTTGCCATCACGTGTGCAATTGCCGGAACATTTGTAGTTTTGCGTGGGCTTGCGTTTATCGGCGACGCTCTTGCTCACGGAGTTTTGCCCGGCATTGCCGCGGCGATGCTTCTTGGAATATCAGGCGTCATCGGTGCGGCTTTTGGCTCGCTGGTGATGATGGCTGGTGTCAGCATCGTTTCGCGTAGATTTCGTCTCTCAGGTGACACCGCAATCGGGCTTTTGTTTGTGGGCATGCTTGCCCTGGGTGTAATGATCACTTCTAGATCTCGCACATTTGTCGGCGATCTTTCTCGCATCTTGTTTGGCGAACTGCTTGGCGTCAACTATGGCGATCTTATTTTGCAATTGATTGCACTGTTCATAGTTGCGCTAATCGCATACATCGCGCGACGTCCATTTTTGTTGCTCTGCGTCGACAACGGACTCGCCAAAACCTCGGGATTCTCGAATCAAGTTTTTCATAACTTGATGCTGGCAATCGTCGCTATCACCGTGATCGCAAGTTTTCAAACAGTGGGCACTCTATTGGTGCTTGGCATGCTTATCGCCCCAGCTGCGACCGGCGCTCTTTTTGCTCGAAGAGTTTCAACGATGATAATTATCGCCTCTGGCGTAGGTTCTGCCGCAACTTATTTTGGGCTGCTGATCAGCTATCACTTCGACCTGGCCGCTGGCGCGAGCATCGTGCTTTTTGCCGTGACAACTTTTGCACTGCTTGCAACCTTTTCAGAAGTCAAGAAAGCCATGCGACCAAAAAATAACCACGAACACGAACATCCGCACACTCACACCGGCACGCAAATTCGATGAACACTTCAATCGTCAATTCGATCGAAGCATCAAATCTTGATGTTGGCTACACGAAATATCCGATAGTCAGAGAAATTTCGCTAAGAATGCAACCTGGCGAACTCTTGGTCTTGATCGGCACCAACGGCTCTGGCAAGTCGACGATTTTGAAGACATTGGCTGGTCTACTGAGCCCAGTCGGGGGCAACCTCAAAATCCTCGGCGCGGCTACTGGATCTTTTCCCAAGCGAGTGGCTTATCTACCCCAGCACCCCGTTTCAACCCACACATTGCCTCTGCGAGTTAGAGATGTTGTGGCAATGGGCAGGTTCGCCCATTTGGGTCTCTTCAGAAGAGCGACGACTCTAGACAACCAAATCGTCAAAACTTCGATGCAACTAACTGGGGTCGACTCTCAAGCAAATGATCCGATTCGAGATTTATCTGGTGGCCAGCAACAACGCACTCACCTGGCACAAGTTTTGGCTCGGCAAGCAGAAATCTTGCTTCTTGATGAGCCAACGGCTGGGCTCGATCTCAATGGGCGAAAACTCGTCGCGAATCTGATCGCCAGCGAACGAGCCCGAGGGGTAACAGTTGTTATGGCGACTCACGAATTGCAAGATGCCCAAAGTGCCAACACCGTGATGCTGTTGGCTCAACGGGTCGTCTCTGTTGGTCCACCAAGTGATGCACTGCGAGACGAATTTCTTCGTGAGTGCTTCGGCTTTACCCAGCCTCACTAATTTTTTTATTTCGACTCGAGTGCAAGCAACTTTCGCTTAATGGTCAATCCGCCGCCGTAGCCACCCAAAGTGCCGTCGGAAGAAATGACTCGATGACACGGCAACACAATCGCCACCGGATTCTTGCCGTTTGCGGTGCCCACGGCACGAAACGCTTTCGGTTTGCGCACACGCTTTGCTTGATCTGCGTATGAAATTGTTTTTCCATACGGAATATTTTTCAGAGAAAACCAAGCCTTCTCTTGAAACTTGGTGCCCGCTATATCTAGTTTTAGCGAAAACTCCTTTCGCTTGCCGTCAAAGTATTCACGCAATTGTCTTTCGGTTTGCGTGAGATGATCATGGGCTTTTGCTGATGATTTTTTTGAAGTTGACAATTTTTTTGCACCGAAAATCACTTTTTGCAGACCTTTTGAAGACGCAACCAGAGTTAGTCTGCCGACTGGCGTGACGATCACTCGTGATGCACTCAAGTCTTCGTTGAGTTTTGCTCTAACCTTCATTCATGACCTCAGACGAAATGATAAACATCGAGAGCCCCGCCCGCAAACGCATCGCTCTCGTCGCCCATGACAACATGAAAAACCAAATGCTCGAGTGGGCAATCGAACACAAAGCAGAACTGAAAAATCACACGCTTATCGCCACTGGCTCGACGGGCAAACTAGTCGCCGAAAAGACCGGCCTGACAATTGAGAGAATGCGAAGTGGACCATTGGGTGGCGACCAGCAGATAGGCGCACGCATTTCAGATGGTGGCATAGACATTTTGCTCTTCTTTTGGGACCCACTCGAGCCACAACCTCACGACCCAGATATTCGCGCTCTCTTGAGAATTGCCGTTGTCTGGAATGTTCCTGTGGCCTGCAATCGAGCCAGTGCTGACTTTATTTTGAGTTCGCCACTCATCGGTGCGACATATCAACGACGCGTGCCGAAGTATTAAAAATTAGATTCTCGGCGGCGGTGGTGGCCCAAAGCGATTCTCGCCCTCATCGCTGGCACGCAGGGCAAATATCAGATTGATGATCGGTGCAAATATCCACCAACCAACGTGATCGGTGTCGTGCATTCGACGCACTGCTACGGCAATTGAAGGCAACAAAGTCACTAACTGGGCCAAATTGCCGATCGAAGAATGAATTGACGACGTAAAGACACTGACTATCAGCGTAAATAAAAACCACCACCAATATTCAGAGCGAGACGCACGACTTTTGAAGTTGGCATAGTTTTGGAACCCCGACCTGATTGCAGTTTGAAAATTCATTGTCACTCGCCTCCGACAGGTTTTGGTTCTTTTGGCAAACCCAAAACGCGTTCTCCCACAATATTGCGTTGAATCTGGCTGGTGCCGCCCCAAATTGTTTCAGAGCGCGAAAAAAAGAAACTTGACATCATTGGCGACGCCGGATAATTGGCCCGTCGCTTGTCACGCAATGCACCTGGCCAAGTGCCCGTGTCTGGACCAGTGTCGACCAACATCGAATATGGACCATAAATATCCAGGCAAAGCTCCATTGCTCTTTGGTGCATTTCTGACCAAAACATTTTGTTACTCGCACCGAGTGCCATCACTCCGAAGTCTTTTGTTTCTGCAAGTGTCGAACTCAACGATCGCAAACCGTTGAATCGCAAGATTTGAATCTTGGTGTAATAGCTCATCAGTCGTTGACGAATCGAAGCGTCATTGATTTTGCCGTTTGCTTTTGCCTGGGCGACGAACAATTTATATTCCTCTTCGAATCTTCTAAAACCTGTCGTCGCACTCATGCCTCGCTCGAATGCCAAGGTGCTGTTGGCTACTTTCCAACCGTTATTCACGCCTCCGACAACATTGTCTTTCGGGCAACGCGCATCGGTGAAAAAAACTTCACAAAACTCTGCAGTGCCATCTGGCTGGGTGATGCCACGCACTTCAATTCCGGGTTGTTTCATCGGCACCAATAAATATGAAATGCCTTTATGCTTTGGCGAGTCTTTGTCGGTGCGGGTGAGCAAAAAGCAATAGTCAGCATGATGGCCCTGGGTGGTCCAGACTTTTTGACCGTTGATAACCCATTCGTCGCCGTCTAAGACCGCGGTAGTTTTCACGCTGGCAAGATCGCTGCCCGAATTAGGCTCGCTGAAACCTTGACACCATCGCATTTTTCCACTCAGAATTTTCGGTAAAAATTCCTTTTTCTGCTCTTCTGTGCCCCACTGCAGCAAAGTTGGCCCGACAAGGGTGTCACCAAAAAAATCGGCGCGCATCGGCGCACCCGCATTGGCAAATTCTTCGGCCAAGACGACGCCTTCAAGCACCGACAAACCCTTGCCGCCGTATTCCTTTGGCCAGGTCGCGCAGATCCAACCACCAGCAAATAGTTTTTCGGGCCAACTCTCGTTGAAACTTTTGCGCTCTTCGGCAGACATTTCATAGCCTTTGTCGAACCAACGTGCGGGCAAATTGTCTTTTAGCCACTGGCGAATTTCTGCTCTTCTGGTTTCGGCCTCGGGGGTGTAGGTCAACATCGCACCTCTATTGTGTCCGTTTTGAACTATATGTGTCCACTTGAGTCAATGAGATTTTGGGCTCACTCACTAGGCTTGCGAAATGGTCGATGTTGCCGAGCGCTGGACGCATCAATGGAAAGAACTCTACGAAGAGGTAATCAACACCGGTCTGTGCACGGGTTGTGCTGGTTGCGTGATTTCTTGCCCACATGACGTGATTGGCTACGAGCACGAAGAAGGCAAATATAAACCTTTTCATCTTGAAGAAGAACTAGGTCTCGACAATTGTGTGCATGGTGAAAAAGGTTGCACGAGTTGCACCCGTGCTTGCCCCCGTTTTAGGGCTTGGGAACCTGAAGCCGACATGCATCTATTTGGTCGACAACGCAAAGACGAAGAAATGTATGGTCAATATCGCCAACTATTGATGGTTCGGGCATCAGACGAAGAAACCCACAAAAAGGGGCAAGACGGCGGTTTCGTCGGGGCGATGTTGATTTGGCTGTTGAAGCACGACTACATCGACGCCGCGCTAACGAGTTTCGTCGAAGGCGATGGCTCGTCGTGGAAGGCATTGCCTGGCCTAGCCCGCACGCCAAAAGAAGTGCTCGCATCTTCTGGAAGTCGTTACACATATTCGGCAAACACCTTGGCGATTCGAGAAGCACAAAAAGAAGGCCTTAACCGGCTTGCGCTAGTCGGCATGAGCTGTCAGTCGTCGGCCTTGCCGATTATGTGGAAGCGCAAAGCAGGAAAGATCGGCAAACCATTTCTTTTCAACATTGGACTGCTTTGTTCCAAAACTTTTGACGACGCAATTTTTGAAGAATTGTTTCTGGCAAAATACGGCCTGAAAAAAGAAGAAATGGCAAAGATGAACATCAAAGGTGTCTTCCAAATCTGGATGCGCGACGGCTCTTATCACGAAATAGACCTGAAAGAGTGCCACAAATGGACTCGTGAGGGTTGCAAGATGTGCCCCGACTTTGCCGCTGAGCATGCAGACATTTCGACTGGTGGCATCGGCGAAGACAATGACTGGACACTTTGCGTCGTGCGCACCGAACTGGGCCAAGAGGTCATGGATCGCATGATCAAAGATGGCTCGGTGATCGCTCGCCCCGCTGAAACTGATGCGACCGCGATGAAATTGTTGCGTCTACTCAGCATTGTCAGCCGTCGTCGATGGCCAGAATTTGCGAACAAATCCGTGACAGTGGGTGTGCCCCCGCCAAAGAAAAAGACCGACGGTTCAGCGCCAGCCGCGCACTAGACGAACTGAGTTTCATGGATGCCAACTTTTATCGTGACGTGTTGACTGCTCTGGCTGGTGTCGCGACTGGTTTGATGTCTGGCACCTTCGGGGTTGGTGGTGCGGTCATATCTACACCTGCGATCAGAGCCCTCGGCTGTTCGGCTGCCTTGGCCGTCGGCACAACTTTGCCATCGATCTTGCCGGGGGCGATAACCGGGTCTTGGCGCCATCGACGTGGCGACCTTATCTCGTGGAGTGTCGTTACGTTCACCGTGCCAAGTGGCGTCACGTCGGCCGTTGTTGGTGCCTGGGTTTCGCCACGCATACCAGGTGACGGCCATTTACTCATGGTGCTGACCGCATTGTTGTTGATGTGGAGTTCAATTTCGATGATTCGAG
>CAYOVI010000084.1:0-6707 GCA_964407365.1 uncultured Ferrithrix sp. | reverse complement strand
TTTTCGTGCTTGTCGACCACGGGCGCCACTGTCAATCGAGCCTCGGTCAATTGCTCGAACATGTCTTGAGCAGACATCAAATCGCTCAAGGTGAAGACCTCTGTGCTCATGACATTTCGAATCTGAGTGAATCGATCGAAACCAACCGCGTCGTGTTCGGTAAAGATGCCGGCTGGTCGATCATTTTCATCGACGACGATCACTGCTCCGTGACTTCGTTTATAAATGAGACTAAGTGCCTCTCCAACCGTGCCATCGACCTTCATCGTGATCGGAGTATCGACTATTAAATGGCGCGACTTCACGAATCTGACGACAGTCTCAACGACGTCCAACGGAATGTCTTGGGGCAACACGACAACACCGCCTCTTCGGGCCACAGTTTCTGCCATTCGCCGACCTGCTATCGCTGTCATGTTTGAAACCACGAGCGGAATGGTCGTACCTATGCAGTCGGGAGTTGACAAGTCGACATTGAGTCGCGAATTCACATTCGACAGACTCGGCACCATAAAGACGTCGCTGTAGGTGAGATCAAACGCCGGTGGGTCGTTCAGAAATCGCATCAGTTGTCCTCCGAGTGCGGCTTTTTTGAAGCCTCCATAGGCTACGCCCTGTGAATATGAATGGTGCGAACCCCCCATTGCTCATGGTGCATGGCTGGGGTGGCTCGCATCTGTCCACCTGGCAAAAGCCCGGCATCGAACAACTAGTCAATGACGCTGGTTCGACAGTTATCGGGGTCGATCTTCTGGGTCATGGCACCTCTGACCGACCACATGATCCCGCCAGATATACAGATTTATCGGCACCGATTAGAAAGGCAATCGGTGCACGCGACAGCGGTGTAGATGCGGTGGGCTTTTCACTTGGTGCGATCGCATTGCTAGAGGCTGCTCGTCACAACCCGAAATATTTTCGCAAGCTGATGTTGGTTGGCGTCGGTGACCAATTGTTCGAGCCTCACAACGAGGCTGAGACTGCACGAATTGTTTCGGGCATTGACGGGTCGGCTGGGTCAGACGATGTTTTGGCCCGCCAGTTCGGCAATTATGCGCGACGCAGCGAGAACGATGCCTTGGCTTTGAGTGCGTGCCTGATGCGTCCGAGAAACGAGCCATTTAAAGCCGACGAATTGCGCAAAATTGAAGGCGAAATCTCTCTGGTAGTTGGCGACCGTGACTTCGTGTTGCCCGCAGATCGGCTTGCTAGATCGTTTTCAAACTGCAAATTTGTGACTATCAGAAATTGCGACCATTTTGCGACTACCGAAAATTTTCAATTCATCGACACGCTTCTCGAGTTCTTCAGTGCGAAATAGCAGCGACAAAATACTTGACGGATTCGATCCTTCAGCCATCGATCGTGCCGCGACGAGTCTTAGAAACGACCAACTTGTGGCGATACCCACAGAGACTGTGTATGGTCTTGCCGCCAGAGCATCAAGTCCAAGTGCGATCGCAAAGATTTTTGAGGTCAAGAAAAGACCTAAAAACCACCCATTGATTCTGCATATCGCATACAAAAATGATCTCGGCAAGTGGTGTCAAAACATTTCAGATAGCGCGCGTGCGCTTACGACTAACTTTTGGCCAGGCCCGTTGACCGTTGTCGTTAAACGAAATTCAAGCGTGAGCGATTTAATCACCGGCAATCGCGACACCGTTGCGATACGATGCCCTGCGCACAGCGTCACAACCGCACTTCTAGCGGCACTAGATGACGCAATTGTTGCACCATCGGCTAATCGCTTCGGCAAAGTCAGCCCGACGAATGCCAAGCATGTTCTCAGCGACTTGGGTGACGACATCGATTTGATTCTCGACGGCGGTGATTGCAAAATTGGGCTCGAGTCGACAATCATCGATTGCACCACAGAACCACCACAGTTGTTGCGAGCTGGAGCATTGACGGTCGAGCAGATCAAAGCAGTTTGCGGCATCGACATCGCAGACGCTCAAGGCGAGTCGCGAGCACCTGGCATGCTCGAAAAGCACTACGCCCCAAAGTGCAGAGTCGAACTTGTCGAAACGCATATTAAGGCCTTAGATCGAAAGAATGCACTTGACAAGCTGAATGTTTCCAACACGATTCTCTATTACGGCGACGATCTCGAGCTCTACGCAAAGAGTTTGTACGCACAATTTCGACAGGCTGATGCGTCGAATATCGACGTCGTGATTGCGGTCGTCCCACCCATGCGAGGCATCGGTGCCGCGATCTGTGAGCGACTCAAAAAGGCCTCGTTTTAGCCTTAAATTTGCGTTCTGTTCATTTTCAAGGCGTTGGCGAATCTGACGGACCTCAATAGGCTTTATTGTCCAAACCCATGGGTGACAATGTGTTGCCCAACTCCTAGGGGGAGAAAAATAAATGAAGAAAAATACAGCACGTCGTTTCGGCGCGCTTGTTGTTGGTCTCAGCCTTTTGGCTGGTGCTTGCGGCAGCGACGATGCGGCAACCGAAGAGACAACTGCTCCAGAAGAGACAACAACCTCGGTTGTTGACGAAACTGGCAGCGAGTTGCAAGGTATGAAGGGAACAACTCCGCTCGTTGAGTTGACCCCAGAGTTCAAAGATGCGGTCAACGCATTTTGGACTGGTAAAGGAAACGAAGCCCTCACAGACTTCAACTACACAGCTGAGTCATTCGATGCTGTTTTGTTGATTGCTCTTGCGGCAGAAGCAGCAGGCACAGATGGCAGCGCACTCGCTGACCAACTTGTCGCGGTTTCAAAAGATGGTAAGAAGTGCTCTCCAGCAACCTGGGCAGACTGCATTGCAGCCGCCAAGGCCAAGGAAGATGTTGACTTCGACGGCTTCTCTGGACCAAACACTATGAACGGAAACGGCGAGCCGCTTGAGGCTTCGTACGGCATCCTTCAATTTGGTGCAGGCAACCGTCTTGATGACACATTGACCACCTACCAACTTGCAAACGCTCCAGAATCAGCAGTATTGCCACTCTCGAAGACCGGTGTCTCCCGCAAGGGCAACGGCACCCTCAAGATTGGTGGATTGCTTCCAGAAACTGGCAGCCTTGCATTCCTTGGTGCTCCAATGATCGCCGGTGTTGAATACGCAATTGACGTAATCAACAAGAACGGTGGCGTCCTTGGCAAGCCAGTTGAGTACAGCGCAGGCGACTCGGGTGACACATCAACCGACACTGCCAGCGTGACTGTGGATCGTTTGCTCAAAGAAGGTGTTGACGCCATTATTGGTGCAGCATCATCAGGCGTATCGCTCACAGTTATCGACAAGATCACCGCAGCAGGCGTAATTCAGTTCAGCCCGGCAAACACATCGCCGAAGTTGACCTCCTACGCAGACAACGGTCTCTACTTCCGCAACGCACCACCGGACGATCTCCAGGGTGCAGTTCTTGCTGAAGTTATCGTTGCTGATGGCAACCAATCGGTCTACATTTTGGCCCTAGACGATGCTTACGGCACCGGTCTCGCCAACGTTGTAGAAGAGGTTCTCACTGCAGCAGGCGTCGAAGTCAAGGGTAAGAAAATCTACGATCCAAAGGCAACAACATTTGATGCTGAAGTCGGCGAAGTCGTAGCAGCGAACCCAGACGCAATCGTCTTGATCACCTTCGACGAAGGTTCACGTATTCTCCGCACAATGGTGGAGAACGGCGTTGGTCCTCGCGCGAAGAAGGTCTACGGCGTCGACGGAAACATTGGTAACGCACTCGGCGAGAACTTTGACGCTGGTAAGTAACCAATAATTCGAATTAAAGTAAGGGCCCCGGACGAAAGTCCGGGGCTTTTGCTTTATCCCCCGGTTGCCTTGGCGAGGGTACCCAGATACAACTTGATTACATTTTGGTCTGCCAGCAGTTCTCGACCAGTGCCCGTATACGCGTTTTTGCCTTGGTCCAAAACGTAGGCGCGATTGGCAACCTGCAAACAACGGCGAGCATTTTGCTCAACCATCAAAATGGCGATTCCTTCAGAGTTGATTCTTTTGCACTGAACAAAGACCTCGTCTTGCAGTACAGGCGAAAGTCCCGCCGATGGCTCGTCAAGCAACAATAACTTTGGCTCCATCATCAAGGCCCGACCCATCGCCACCATTTGACGCTCGCCACCCGAAAGTGAACCGGCCTTTACCGCGGCCCGTTCTGAAAGCCGTGGGAAAAGAGTCGTCACATAATCAAATCGTGATTTGAAATTTTCGGGCTTCAAAAAGCAACCCATCTCGAGATTTTCGGTCACGGTCAAACTTGGAAATACATTTCTGTTTTGAGGCACATAACCCACGCCCTGCTCGACCAACTCATGCGACCGGTGTCCGGTGATGTTGGTTTCACCAAGCATCACCGAGCCGCTACGCACCGAACATTCACCGAGAATGGCTTTAAGAACCGTAGATTTACCCGCACCATTTGGGCCGATAATTCCGACGAACTCACCCCGACCAACCGTGATGTTGCAGCCATTCAAAATATTCACTTCGGGTATGTAGCCCGCAACTAGATCGTGAACACTGAGAACCGTCTCACTCATGATTTTTCGTCCATTAAAGATTTGCCTTGATGCGAACCCAGGTAAGCCTCGATCACTTGGGGATTGTTGCCGATCTGCTCGGGTGTGCCCTCAGCGATCAATGCACCCTCTGCCATCACCACTACCCAATCGGCAACATCGTTGACCATATCCATGTCATGTTCGACAAACATCACCGTCATTCCATCATCGCGCAGACCGCGAATATGCTCGTTCAAACTTTGCTTAAGCGCCGGATTCACACCAGCCATCGGCTCGTCTAACATCACGAGTCGCGGTTGGGTCATCAAGGCTCGAGCCATCTCCAGCAACTTTCGTTGTCCACCAGAAAGCGTGCCGGCATATTCGTTGCGCATATGATCCATCTTGAATCGAGTCAAGAGAGAGTCTGCACGCTCTTCAATTTTACGTTCTTGGGCTCTCCAGGTGAATGGCGCAAGTCCATTCCACCATCTTTCACCGCTTTGATGCATTGCTCCGAGTTTCATGTTCTCAATGACGGACATTTTGGTCAAACTTTTTGTCAGCTGAAACGTGCGCACCATGCCCATGCTTGCGGTCTTATGGGCGACCACCCTGCTCATGTTGTGACCATCAAATCGCCACTCACCCACGTCGGGCTTGTCGAAACCCGACAGCAAATTGAAAAGCGTCGTCTTACCTGCCCCGTTCGGGCCAATTAGAGCCGTAATCGAACCTCGTTGGATCTCAAGGTGCTTAACGTCTACGGCCACGATGCCACCGAAATTGCGTCGCACGCCGTCTACGCTCATGATTGGATCCGGCTTTTTTACCCCTGCTATCGGTTCAATTGACGCAAAAGCAGAACGCGCTGATTTTGCCGCCTCACTCAAAGTTCGTTCAACGGCCATCGAGTGCCATCTCTTTGCGATTGCCGAATATCCCCTGCGGCCGAAAAGTCATCAACAGCATCAAACCAAGCCCGACGATCATGTAGTTGACCGCACCAACTTGTGTGCTTTGGATGATCGTGAGGTCACCAATACGCAAAGGGCCATTTCGCGTAAGTTCGCGCAAGAAGTTGTCCGACAGCACGAACAAGACCCAAAACAACATCGATCCAAAAACAGAGCCGGAAACTTTTGCGATTCCGCCGAGCACAAGGGCTGTCAATACATAGAACGTGACGTCGCGACTGTAGTTGTCAGGCTGCACAGATCCGCGGTCAAGCGCCAAAACCATACCCGCAAACATTCCGATGATTCCCCCGATTATCAGCGACTGCATTTTGTATGCGTAGACGTTCTTGCCAAGACTTCTGACAGCATCTTCGTCCTCGCGAATACCTTTGATAACTCGACCCCAAGGGCTGCGCATCAATTGCCAAACCACGAAAGAAAAAATCGCAACGAGTGTCCAGCCCACGACAATAGTGATCAACGTGTAGCCACTGAATTTGAATGGCGCCACACCATATGTTGCGCCTGGCTCGAATGGGCTTAATTCTCGATATTGACGGCTGAAATTGCTGATGCCTTCGGTGCCACCAAACAACTTGTTGAATTTCACCGACCGCACAAAAAGCCGGACGATTTCAGCGGTTGCAATTGTCACGATCGCCAAATAGTCAGCCCGCAAGCGCAAAGTCGGAATGCCAACCAAAAGAGACAAGATGATCACAAAGACGATGCCAAGGGGAATGCCCAACCACAAGCTGATGCCAAAGTACTGAGCAGTCATCCCCAGACCATACGAGCCACAGGCCATGAATGCGGCTTGTCCGAAATTCAAAAGACCCGTATAGCCGAATTGAACGTTCAAACCGAGTGCGGCGATAGCAAAATAAATCGCATCCACGCCGACCGCTGCTCGAACGGTGTTTTGGAAAATCTGATTCCAGTCCATCTCAGCCGACCCTCTGACTCTTGCCCAAAATACCTTGCGGTCTAACAATCAAAACAACGATCAAGATGAACAAAGCAGGCGCAACTTTTAGCTCGCTAGGCACGAATAGCGAAGACATTTCGACAAAAATTCCGATGAAAAAACCACCTATTAAGGCACCAAAAGCCGAACCCAGTCCACCAAGTGTTATGCCTGCAAACATCAAGAACAACAAATCTGAACCCATAGAAAAACTCACCTGCTCATCGAGACCTCTGAAAATGCCTCCGGTTGCGGCCAATGCCCCACCAGCAAACCAAACAACTTTTATGACTTTCCTTG
>CAYOVI010000083.1:0-6707 GCA_964407365.1 uncultured Ferrithrix sp. | reverse complement strand
GGCGCCAAATATGTGAGTGCCGACCTAGTTATCGCAGTCGAAAAATCTCTGGATGGCAAATCAATCTTGACGGTTGACACAAACGCCGCCGAGCGACGACTTGAAGGCGACCCGTGGGTTGAGTCTGTGAGGATCAAATCATTCTTTCCGTCCAGGTTGGTCATTGAAATAGTCGAACGTCAACCGGCTGCCTTTTATATAGGTGTCGACAATCGCTCGCGAGTTTTAGATCGTCAGGGCAGGGTTCTCGCCGTCGAGACGGGTCAACCAACTCAGTATTTGCAGATAACCGGCGTTGGCCCAAACCTTGCACCTGGAGCGGTTGCCGGAAGTGTCTACAAGGCCGCAGCCCAACTTGCCGCTGGGCTACCAGAAGAGCTGGTTGATCGTGTTTTGAACGTCGGAGTAGGCGGACCAAATCAACTGATAATGACCCTGCGCACGGGAACCTTGATCAACTTTGGTCCTCCCGTTGATTTGCAGAACAAGTTGATTTCGCTATTGGTGCTTCTGCGTCGACAAGATGCCAGACAGATACTGGCAATTGATTTGACCGACTCTCGAACACCAACCGTAAAGTCGAAGTAGAGACTTTCTCTCAATCAACCTGAACGTTCTGCTGATGTTTGGTGCATCGGTGATGATGTGGCAGAATATCGGCACTCGTTTAACGAGTCAACGGCAACCACTAACTAGCGAATAAAACAAATAAAAATTTCGGGGGTTAATTCAAAATGGTCGGACATCCGCAAAACTATTTGGCAGTAATCAAAGTCATCGGTGTTGGCGGTGGTGGCGTAAACGCGATTAATCGCATGATGGAGTCGGGCATGCGCGGTGTCGAATTCGTGGCGATCAACACGGACGCACAGGCCCTTTTGTTGAGCGATGCAAGCGTTAAAATCGATATTGGTCGAGAGTTGACGCGTGGTCTTGGTGCCGGGGCCGACCCAGAGGTTGGTCGTGAGGCCGCCGAGCAGCATCGCGATGAGATTCAAGAGGTCGTTGCGGGTGCAGACATGGTTTTCATCACCGCAGGCGAAGGTGGTGGCACCGGCACCGGCGCGGCGCCGGTGATTGCCGAAATCTCGAAAGCCGAGGGTGCCCTGACTGTGGCCATCGTGACGCGACCTTTTGCATTCGAAGGTCGTCGACGATCGGTGCAGGCTGACGCGGGCATCGCGGCGTTGAAAGACAAGGTCGACACTCTCGTGGTGATTCCCAATGAACGATTGATCGCCATTTCGACCGACAAGACGAGCATTCTTGATGCATTCAAAAAAGCCGACGAAGTTTTGGTGCAAGGTGTGGCTGGCATAACTGGTTTGATTACGACCCCGGGTTTGATCAACACAGACTTTGCAGACGTCAAAACAGTTTTGGCCAACGCCGGCACCGCCTTGATGGGCACAGGCGCAGCCAGTGGCGACAATCGGGCAGTCTTGGCAGCCAATGCGGCAATCAATTCACCGTTGCTTGAAGCCTCGCTCGAAGGCGCTCGTGGAATTGTCGTCAACATCACTGGTCCATCTGACATTGGTTTGTTCGAGGTGACCAACGCAATGGAAATTGTGCGTGGCGTGGCTCATCAGGACGCCAACATCATTCATGGCTTGGTAATCGACGATGACGTCAACGATGAAGTTCGGGTCACCGTCGTCGCAGCAGGCTTCGAACGTTGGGACTCAACTATGCAACGCACCGCCACTCGTGGCGACGGGCGCAATACGGCAACATCTGGAACGGTTCGCCCCGAGGCAAAGGGCGGACGGTTGAAAGATTTATTCGGCGGGGCATCTGACCCACTTAGTGGCGCAGATGACGACGAAGATCTTCCATCGTTCTTGAAATAAAGTCTGCATGTCGGGAACGACATGACTTCGCCAGATTTTTCGCAGGTTCCGACTCGTGTGGCAAATATTCGCCATCGCATCAATTTGGCCGGCGGCACAAACGTCAAACTTGTCGCGGTCACAAAATCGTTTGACTCGAAGGCGATGATCGCCGCATTCGATGCTGGTTGTGAAGGGGTCGGGGAAAATTATGCCCAAGAGCTGATCGCCAAGTCGCGTGAATTGCCGAGCGAAAAGCGATTGCCGATTCATTTCATTGGCAGAATTCAAACAAATAAGATCAAATCAATTGCCCAAGTCGTTGATGTTTGGCAAAGCGTGGATAGAGAGCAAGTCATTGCCGAAATCAGCAAACGCTGTGTCGATTCGGCCGTCGACAAAAAGCCCCAGATCATGTTGCAAGTCAACTCGACTGATGAGCCAGACAAAGGCGGATGCGCACCGGGTGAAACTGGCAAGCTGTTCGAACTCGCAACATCAATGGGGCTCGAGGTGCAGGGTTTGATGACGGTTGGCCCAACGAACAACAATCCCGACCTGGCGCGCCAAGCGTTTCGATTGGTTCGCAAAATCGCCGATGATTTGGGCCTTGACCAGTGCAGCATGGGCATGACCGGCGATCTTGAAATTGCCGTCAGCGAGGGCTCGACGATGATTCGAGTTGGATCAGGGTTGTTTGGGTCGCGCAGTTGACAGACCAGTTGGTTTTTAGTCCGTATTTTGCCCCGAAAACTGAACTATCCTTGGGGCTATGTCGATGTTTCGCCGAGCAATGGATTACCTGGGTTTGGGGCCAGATGAGGCCTATGACAATTATGACGAGTCGGTGGCAGTAGAGCGAGATCGCAGAGTTTCGAGTCGAAGTCGACAAGGCTCAGGTCGTTTCGATTCAGTCGACGAAGATTACGACGAGCAAAGCGAATATGACGGGCGAGATTTCAGAGATTCGCGCTCAAGTGGCATGCGCGCACAACAAGCACAACATGACTCGGGTGTGACCGTGCGACCAGTGGCAGGGCGACGCACCGAAGCGGTCGCTCGACCCGTTATGCCGGCAAGTGACCCGGTGACGATTCGTCCGACAAGTTATGAAGATGCAAAAGAGATCGCTGATCGCTTCAAAGAGGGAAACCCAGTGATCATCAACGTGCAATCAACTGACCCCAAGACGATGCGTCGCATCATCGATTTTGCAAGCGGAGTTTGTTACGCCAACAGTGGCACCATGGAAAAAATGAGCAATGGCGTTTTCATGATGAAGCCGTTTGGTGCGCGCATTTCGCGCGGCTAGTCCAGATAGGGCATCGAAAATGACCGGACTTTTGTGCAGCCTCGTTCAAATCTTTATTTACATGATCATCGTGCGAGTCGTTTTGTCGTGGTTTCCGTCGACAAGTGGCGGAGTCGTCGCACAAATCTCATATTTTGTGGGTCGTTTCACAGAGCCAGTTTTGGATTGGGTTCGTCGGATAATGCCCCGAACAGGCGCCCTTGATTTGTCGCCACTCGTCGTATTGCTGTTTTTGCAAATTGTTGTGCAGAACATGATTCTGAATTGTTAAACAATTCGTGTCTTATCCTCAGGTAGAGCCGCAACCGAACTTTCCATCTATCGAGAACCAAGTTCTGGATTATTGGAAATCAGACGAGACGTTCGCCGCATCGATCGAGTCTCGTCAAGCCGGGAAAAATGGCGAGAATGAATTTGTATTTTATGATGGTCCACCATTTGCCAATGGGTTGCCGCATTACGGTCACCTGCTGACGGGTTTCGTCAAAGACGCTGTGCCGCGCTATCGCACAATGCGCGGACAACGAGTCGATCGACGCTTCGGTTGGGATTGTCACGGTCTGCCGGCTGAAGCCGAGGCCGAGAGACAACTCGGCATTTCTGGTCGGCAAGCGATCACAGATTTTGGTATCGACAAATTCAACGATTATTGCCGCACTTCGGTTTTGCAATACACCAGTGATTGGGAGCGCTATGTAACTCGCCAGGCCAGATGGGTCGATTTTGAAAACGACTACAAGACATTGGACACGCCCTATATGGAGAGCGTGATGTGGGCTTTCAAAACACTTTGGGACAAAGGATTGATTTACGAGGGCTTCAGAGTCTTGCCATATTCATGGGCTCTCGAGACCCCGCTTTCGAACACCGAGACTCGAATGGACGATGCCTACAAACAGGTGCAAGACCCCGCGTTGACTGTTGGGTTCGAACTATCCACGGGCGAACTGTTGTTGGCTTGGACGACAACTCCGTGGACTTTGCCATCGAATTTGGCTTTGGCTGTTGCACCTGACACTCAATATGTCGTGTTCGAAAATGCTGGTCGCAAGTTGATCATCGCCGCCGAGCGCCTGTCGGCCTATGAGCGCGAGTTTGCCAAACCCGAAATTCTTGAAACCATCTTGGGTTCCCAACTTGTTGGTCGCACTTACAAGCCCTTGTTCAATTATTTTGCCAGTCAGCCTCGGGCATTTCGGGTGATCGCCGGAGATTTCGTAACAACCGAGGATGGCACTGGTGTCGTTCACTTGGCGCCTGGTTTCGGTGAAGACGACCAACGCGTTTGCCAAGACGAGGGAATCGATCTCGTAGTGCCTGTTGACTCGCGGGGATGTTTTACCAGCGAGGTCGCCGATTATGCGGGACAATTGGTCTTTGATGCGAACCCCGCAATCATCAAAGCCCTAAAAGAACGGGGAGTCGTGTTTCGCCACGAAACCTATGATCACTCGTACCCGCATTGTTGGCGCACCGGCAAGCCACTGATCTACAAGGCTGTCGGATCGTGGTTCGTCAAGGTCACCGCGATTCGTGAGCGCATGGTCGAATTGAACAATCAAGTGCGTTGGGTTCCAGAACATCTACAGCATGGCAGTTTTGGCAAATGGCTCGAAAATGCACGCGACTGGACAATCAGCCGCAATCGCTTTTGGGGTTCGCCAATTCCGGTTTGGCGAAGTGATGATCCCGAATATCCGCGCGTCGACGTTTACGGCAGTCTCGAAGAGTTGCGTCGCGACTTTGGCGTCGACATTCAAGAACTGCACAGACCCACAATCGACAATTTGGTTCGCCCGAACCCCGACGACCCGACTGGAAAGTCGATGATGCGTCGGGTGCCAGAAGTCTTGGACTGCTGGTTCGAAAGCGGATCAATGCCTTTCGCCCAGGTTCATTATCCGTTTGAAAACCAAGAGTGGTTTGAAAACCATTATCCCGGCGACTTCATCGTCGAATACATCGGCCAAACCCGCGGTTGGTTTTACACACTTCATGTTTTGGCGACCGCTCTGTTTGATCGGCCCGCTTTTTCGAATTGTGTCAGCCACGGCATCGTGCTCGGCGAAGACGGGGCGAAAATGTCCAAGAGTTTGCGCAATTATCCAGACCCGATGAAGGTGTTCGACAGCCATGGTGCCGATGCGATGCGATGGTATTTGCTGTCATCGTCAATTCTGCGAGGATCCGATTTTGCCGTGACCGATGAGGGCATGCGCGACACGGTCAGGCAAGTCGTGTTGCCGCTTTGGAACAGTTGGTATTTTTTGTCTCTATATGCCAATGCCGAATCGATCTTCGGTGTCGTAGACGCTTCGAGCGAAAATATCTTGGATCGTTACATCGTTTCAAAGTTGCATGACCTCGTGGTGGCAACCACGAAGAGCTTCGACGAATATGATCTTTTTGCAGCATGTGCCGAGATCAAGGTTTTTCTCGACGTGCTCACCAACTGGTACATACGGCGCAGTCGAGATCGCTTTTGGAAGGGCGATATCGCAGCGATCAATACCTTGCACACAGTGCTGCATTATCTGACTCGAATCTCTGCACCCGTGCTGCCGCTTATTTCTGAACAGATCTTTCGTGGTCTTACCGGTGAGCGAAGCGTGCATCTGCAGTCTTGGCCAACGACCCAAGATTTGCGTCACGACGCCGCGTTGGTGGCTTCGATGGATCAAGTTCGAGACGTGTGCTCTGTCACTTTGTCTTTGCGAAAAGCACATGGTCGAAGAGTGCGACAGCCTTTGGCGTCATTGACGATCGCCACCGAAAACTCAAAGGCGCTTGCTTATTTTCAAGACATCATCAAAGACGAGGTGAACGTGCGCTCATTGAATTTTTCTGACGACGTCTCATCTGTTGCTAGTTTCGAATTGCAAGTGGTGCCCAGTGTCGTCGGACCTCGACTTGGTGCGAACACTCAGGCTGTGATCAAGGCTGTTAAGAGTGGCGATTGGTCCTATCAAGGAGACATCGTCAAAGTCGGAGATGTCGAACTGCAACCTGGTGAATTTCAGTTAAAACTCGTGCCCAAGGCCTCTGGGGCAAGTTCTGCTTTGAGCAGCGTGACTGGCGTCGTGGTTCTCGACATCGATCTGACGCCCGAACTCGAGGCTGAAGGCGTTGCGCGCGACTTAATCAGGCTGGTGCAGCAGCAACGTCGAGATTCGGGTCTAGATGTTTCAGATCGAATTCACCTTGATTTGGGGTTGCCTGGTTCAGTTTGCGACCAAATTGCACCTCACCATGCGACGATCAAATCAGAAACACTGGCCATTGAGATGGAAGTCCAGCCATTGTCCGACAAGGTGTCGCCAAATGCCGATTTAGACGGAATCGCCGTGTTTGTGGCGGTAAATCGGATAGCGTAGCGCGGTCAATAGGCAGGTTTTTTTAACGACCTGCCGAGAGGTTAAAAATGGCATCTGCCAAGAAAAAAAAGCAGGCAATCGCAAAAAAGAAGTTGGCTGCGCGCAAGAAGCTCGAGTTGAAAAAGAAGTTGGCTGCGCGCAAGAAGCTCGAGTTGAAAAAGAAGCTCGAGATGAAAAAGAAGCTTGAAC
>CAYOVI010000082.1:0-6820 GCA_964407365.1 uncultured Ferrithrix sp. | reverse complement strand
GAGACCGAGATGCCTTCGATTGCAACTCGCCCGCTATTCGATGAGGCAAAGAAATTGGGGGTCGGTTTTTGTCTCGGTTATGCAGAGCTGACAAATACTGGCGAGCGCTTCAACACGCAAATTCTCGTTGGCAAAGATGGATCAATCATTGCCAAGTATCGCAAAGTGCACATTCCCGGACACGAACACCATGAGCCCAACCGGCCGTTTCAACATGCCGAACGCTATTACTTCAAACCTAGCGATGAAGGTTTCGGTGTTTGGTCTGCGTTCGGTGGTCGGATCGGAATGATGATTTGCAACGACCGACGCTGGCCCGAGTCTTATCGAGTGATGGGTCTTCAAGGTGTCGAAATGATCCTTTGTGGTTACAACACACCGCTGCACTATGTGCCCGACCCGACCCAAGATGTCTTGCAAGGTTTTCATAACGCGCTGGTCATGCAAAGCGGCGCTTATCAAAACGGAACTTTTGTCGTCGGGGTTGCCAAAGGCGGCATTGAAGAAGGCGTAGATAGTTTGGCCGACTCGAGCATCATCGCCCCATCGGGAGAAATCTTGGCCAAGACTCAAACCAATGGCGATGAAGTCGTGACAGCGGTTTGCGACTTGGATTGGTGCAACAACTACAAAAAGACGCTGTTTGACTTCGACCGCTACCGACGACCTGAGGTTTATGGTCGAATCACAAGCCAGCGTGGGTCAAAAATCGAATAAGTCTTTTACAATCTGTAAACCTGTTTCCCAATACAGGTATGGTAAATACGTGGCTAGTGGGTCAAACGGCAGGGTTGGTTTCGTCGTCAACGGCGAGTCGGTCTCAGTGCGCGGTGATCACCCGCACCTTCTCGCAGCCCTTCGCGAAGAACTAAATATCACTTCGGCAAAAGACGGTTGTTCACCAAGTGGGCAGTGCGGTTGTTGCACGGTTCTCGTTGACGGCAAAGCGATAGTCAGTTGTCAACAATCTCTCGACAAGATTTCGGGCGCCCACGTTACAACTCTTGAAGGTGTGAGCAAAGACGAGCGAGATGCCTTTGCCAACGCATTTGCGTCTTGCGGCGGTCTTCAATGTGGCTTTTGTATACCAGGCATTGTCGTGCGAGCAAAGGCTCAAATCGACAAAAAAGGTTCGGCCCTAAAGCGACAAGACATGGCTCGTCACCTCGGTGCCCACCTATGTCGTTGCACTGGCTACGTGAAAATTTTGGATGCGATCGAAAAAGTTGCACAGAAAGAAGCGCCACAGATCATTTCGACTGGTGGTCTAGGCGTGCGCGTCGCCAAATATGAGGCGAACGAACTGGCTTTGGGAGATCGCGGCTACATCGACGATATGCGAGTTCCGGGGATGCTTCACGCCGCACTTGTTTTTACAAAACATGCTCGCGCAGAAATTTTAGAAATTGATACCAGACGGGCAAAAGCAAGTGATGGTGTGGTGAATGTCTTTACGGCTGCCGACATACCTGGTGAATCGATGATGGGCATCATTTATAAAGATTGGCCCGCAATGATTCCGGTTGGAGGATTCACCTCATACGCAGGCGACGTTTTGGCTGTCGTCGTGGCTGATTCACGATTAAATGCTCGAAATGCTGTTGAAAATGTTTTGGTCAATTACCGAGAACTCAAACCAATAACGAATGCACGTGAAGCAATCACAAGTTCTGAAACTGCAGTTTGGCAAACCGAAACAAATATTTTGTCAAAGAGTTCCTACGTTCGGGGAGATGTTGATTCGGCACTTAGAAATAGCGCGTTCATAGTGCGCGAGACGTTCAATACACAAAGAATTGAGCACGCTTTTCTCGAGCCAGAAAGTACGTTGGCGATTCCATCGGTTGATGCGCAGTCAAACCGAAAGCTTCAGGTCTATTCGGGTGGTCAAGGCGTTTGGGACGATCGAAACGACATCGCTCGCCTGCTAGCGATTTCAAACGACCAAGTTACTGTCACACTCGTTACCAATGGCGGTGCTTTCGGCGGCAAAGAAGACATGAGCAATCAAGCGCATGCGAGTTTGGCGGCTTGGTTGCTCAACAAGCCCGTCAAATGCACTTTGACCCGCGAAGAGAGTTTTTTGATGCACGCCAAGCGTCATCCCATCGAGATGACATATGAAGCTGGTTGTGATAACACGGGCAGGTTGACTGCGTTGCGCGTGAGGGCTCTGGGCGATTCGGGTGCATATGCAAGTGTCGGGATGAAGGTGCTTGAGCGAATGGCGGGTCACGCCAGTGGTCCCTACCAGGTGCCCAATATCGATGTCGAGGCAATCGCGGCGCGAACCAACAACCCAATTTGTGGCGCTTTTCGCGGATTTGGGGCTAATCAAGCCCAATTTGCCATGGAAGGCGTTTTAGATCGGCTTGCAGAAAAAGTTGGCATCTCGAGCTGGCAAATACGCTCGATCAACGTGATCAAGCCGGGCATGGTATGGGGTCCGGGTCAAATAATGGATGACGGATGTCTTGGAGCCGAAATTTGCTTGAACGAGATCAAGCCAAGTTACGACGCAGCAGTTGCTTCGGGCAAAGCCGTCGGCATTGGTTTGGGTCTCAAAAATAGTGGTCTTGGCAATGGCTTCAAAGAAGTTTCAAAAGCTGTTGTGCGCTTCAAATCAAATGGACGCATTGAAGTTCGTCACGGCTGGACAGAAATGGGTCAAGGCATCAACACTGTGGCTGCACAAGTTGCCGTCGAAGAGCTCGGCGTAGACGCAAACCTGATCGACGTAATAGTTGACACAACACGTGAACTTGGTTTTGGTCAAACAACTGGATCACGTGGCACCCTGATGGGTGCTGGTGCAGTCAAAAGCGCTTGCCAAGCTGCTTTGGCTGCAAATTGTGAGCCTGAAAAAGATCATGTAGGCGAATATCGCGTCGACTGGACGAACAAACTCGGCGAACCTGGTGTGACTAATCCGACTATTCATTCGACATTTAGCTATGCCGCGCAATTGGTCGTAATCGATAAAGAGTCAGAAAAAATCGAGAATGTCGTCGCAATTCACGACGTAGGCCGAATTGTCAATCCCACGCTCTGCGAGGGTCAAGTTGAAGGCAGCGTGCACATGGGTCTCGGCTATGCCTTGACCGAGGATTTTCCTGCAGATCCGCTAACAGGTTTTCCTACCAATATGACCCTGCGCAGTCTTGGCATTTTGCGCGCCAAAGATGTGCCACCAATCGAAGTGAGACTGATTGAATCGGCCCAACCCAACAGCCCCTACGGCATAAAAGGTGTGGGGGAAATTGGCTTGGTGCCCACGGCTGGCGCTGTTGCTGGTGCACTTCATCAGCTCGATGGACAGTGGCGCAACAAACTACCGATGCGAAAAACGCACGACGAAGACTGACGCCCATGACCACACAAACTCAAGGCATGGTTTGTGCGCATCATCACTTATATTCAAGTTTGGTTCGTGGAATGCCGGCGCCAAAATCTCCGTCGACATCGTTCATTGAGATTCTCAACAACATCTGGTGGCGAGTCGACGCGGCACTCGACAATGAAATGATCTATTGGTCGGCAATGTTGGGTGCCACAGAAGCTCTGATGAGTGGAACCACGTGCATAATTGACCATCACGAATCACCGAACTGCATTGACGGTTCATTGAGCACTATTTCTCAAGCGTGCAAGACCGTCGGTGTGCGAGTCAACACTTGCTATGGGGTGACTGATCGGTGGGATGACGATGGTCAACTTCACACCAAAGTTTCTCCGCTTTCCAAAATGACGAGTGCTGCAAAGCGTGGTCTTGCCGAATGCGAGAGATATATCTCAGATGGTGGCAACGGAATGATCGGGGTACACGCCTCGTTCACCTGTTGCGACGAGACCTTGCAGGCAGCAGCCGACCTTGCCAAAAATCTTTCGGTAGGCGTGCATATTCACGTCGCTGAAGGCATCGATGATTCCCACGCCGGAGACAGACTCAAGTCTTTGGCCCGCGAAAACTGGTTGCTTGTGCATGCGGTTCATCTCGAGGGTGAATTGAATGGTTACATCGTGCACAACGCGAGATCAAACATGAACAATTCGGTTGGCTATGCAAAGCCGACGACACGTGACAACAAGATATTGCTTGGCACCGACGGCATCGGTGCGAACATGCTCGAAGAGGCACGAGTCGCCTATGCTCGTCTGCGCGAATTTGATGTGAAAGCAGAGCCTTCGACTGTTTGGCAATGGCTTGACAACTCGCTCGAATTTTTCCCTGAGGCTAAAAACGACGTCGTTTCTTTCAATTACGACCATGCCCAAAGCCCGTGGCATGCCGCTTTTACGACGAACATGCCCGTAACTGACGTGACTGTAGACGGCGAAAAAGTCTTGGCCAACGGTTTACCGACTCGGGTTGATCTCGATGAGGTGCGCGCAAAAGCCAACGAACAAGCCCTACGGTTATACGAGAGGTTGTCAGCCTGATGAATCAAAATCCTAAAAATTCAGCCCGAGTTGCGCTTTATCTACAAGACGCACACAAAATTACCGAAGGCATGGAGTTTTCGAAGTATGCCGAAAGCAAAGGTTTTGAAGCAGTCTGGCAAGCCGAAAGTCGACTAGTGCGCGAGGCCACGGTGCCAATGGCAGCCTTTGCATCTGTCACAACCAAACTAAAGGTGGGTTCGGGTGTTGTGGACTGCTGGAGTCGAAACCCAGCACGACTCGCAGCTACTTTTTCTACGCTGGACGACCTAGCACCTGGTCGAGTGATTTTGGGCATCGGCGCCTGGTGGGACCCGCTGGCAGCCAAAGTTGGCATTTCCAGGGCAAAGCCGCTGCGAGCAATGCGTGAGATCGTCACCGCTGTTCGCGCGCTGTTGAACAACGAGACTGTCACATTTAAGGGCGAATTCGTTCATCTCGACGGAGTCGAACTCGACTACGTATATCAAGAACGTCGTTCGAAAAATGTGCCGATTTATATTGGCGCCACCGGAATGCAAATGATGGAACTGACCGGCGAAATAGCAGATGGTGTTGTGCTCAATTATTTGGTTTCACCCGAATACAACCAAAAAGCAATCGAGGCTCTGACGGTTGGCGCAAATCGTGTGGGTCGCTCGATTGAATCTATTGATCGCCCGCAACTCGTGGTTTGCAGCGTGCATGAAGATCGAAAGACCGCTCTTGATATGGCTCGCCAAATGGTCACTCAATATCTCGGCCAGCAGCCCCACATCATGAAAGCTTCAGGCGTGCCCCAATCACTGCTGGACAAAGTTGGTTCAGTGCTTACATGGCCCGCTACCCATGAACAAGTGGTCGCCGCATCAAAACATGTGCCCGACGAGATAGTGCAGATGTTGACCGCAAGCGGCACGCCTGCCGAGGCCCGACAAAGAGTCACCCACTATCTAAAAAATGGCGCGACATGTCCGATTCTTTATCCACTTGGTGATGTAAAGGCGATGATCGACGCCTTTTCGAATTGGGACGGCGTCTCGTGAGCGTAGTTGTCCCCCGCAATTTGCACGATGCACTCAAAGCTGCGTCCGAAAACCCATCGGCTCAAATGATTCAGGGTGGCACCGATTTGATGGTTGAAATCAACTTCAATCATCGCAAACCCACAGACATAATCGCCCTGCGTCGCATACCTGAGCTTCGCACCTACGAAATCAGCAAATCCAGCACTCACATAACAATCGGTGCTGGCTTGCCCTACCAAAAAATGGAAGATGGCGAAATAGCCAGGTTCGTTCCGGCTTTGGCCCAAGCCGCGCGCACCGTGGGCTCGCCCCAAATTCGCAGTGCTGGCTCAATTGGTGGCAATCTCGGAACTTGTTCGCCTGCCGGTGATGCTCTTCCTGTTTTGAGCGCACTTGATGCAGAAATCAACCTGCAGTCTTTGAATTCATCGCGAACAGTTTCGATTCACGATTTCATGGTCGGGGTAAAGCGCAATTCGCGTCAGCCCGGAGAAATCATCGTCTCGACAACCATGCCAGTTGTTTCGGGTTGGCAAGGTTATTCAAAAGTCGGCGTGCGAAACGCTATGGTCATTTCCGTTGCCTCGTGCTGTCTTGTCATCGATCGAATAGCTGGCAAAATTGCCGTTGCTCTCGGCGCAGTTGGGCCAACAATTATTCGATGCCGCGAAACCGAGGGGTGGTTGGCACAACAAACCGATCTGAAAAGCAAATCAATAATGACACCTTCGTTATTGCAAGAGTTCGGTGAGCGAATCGCCAAAGAATCTAAGCCGATCGACGACCATCGAAGCACTGCTGCCTATCGACGTCATGCGGTGGCTGTTTTGTCAAAGCGTCTATTGCAAAGGGCAAACGAAAAATGACCCCAAACACAGAAATTTATACCCTGACAGTCAATGGGCGAAGCCATCAAGTTCGTGACTCGTGGGTAGGTGAAAGTTTGCTTTATGTTTTGCGCGAACGTCTCGGTTTGCCGGGCTCAAAAGGGGCCTGCGAGCAGGGTGAATGCGGCAGTTGCACAGTCATCATGGATGGCCAGGCGGTTTGCTCTTGTCTCGTGATGGCTGCGACGGCTATCGACTCAGATATTCGAACTGTCGAAAGCATCACCAATGACGGAGAATTAACCGAAGTTCAAGACGCGTTCATCACACAAGGCGGGGTGCAATGTGGGTTTTGCACCCCCGGTCTGGTAGTGGCAATCGAGCACCTGCTTTCAAAAAACCCCGAACCCAACGAAATCGAAATTAAGGAAGCGATTTCAGGCAACATCTGTCGATGCACAGGATATGGTCGAATTTTTGAGGCGGTTGAAAAGGCCGTGAGCCTTCGCAAGGCGAATCGACAATGAGCACAGCAACAACCATTTC
>CAYOVI010000081.1:0-6832 GCA_964407365.1 uncultured Ferrithrix sp. | reverse complement strand
CCACAAACAAATGGTGCGGTGAACTTGAGTTTGTCGATGTGATGTGCCTCGTCGGCAGGTGTCAAAACTTCGCTTTCGTCGATGAAGTCGACGCCAAGCGACTCGAGAACTTGGGCCTCAACAAAATGACCGATTCGCGCCTTGGCCATCACTGGTATCGAACAAACAGCCTGGATACCCGTGATCATTTCTGGGTCGCTCATTCGCGCTACCCCACCGTCTCGCCGAATGTCGGCGGGCACTCTCTCGAGTGCCATCACAGCGCAAGCACCAGCGTCTTCGGCAATTTTTGCCTGCTCAGGATTTACGACGTCCATGATCACGCCACCCTTGAGCATTTCAGCCAAACCACGCTTGACGAGCATTGAGCCAGTTGACGTCTTGTTTGTTTTTTCGCTCTCGCCCTTGACCATGAAAGAACCTTTCATTTTCTATCGCTAATGGTAGCGACCGTCGCGAGTCGTTCTTATGTGACTTTTACGGATAAGCAACGCTGGCCGTGTCGATGCCCTCTGGAACATGCACCGCCGACTTTGCCCTAATTACCTCGACCCAAGTGCGACCCGCAGTGAGCTTGATGACGGCACCTTTGGTGTCTTTGAATACATAGGGTTTCAACGGATCGGTTCTCTCCCAGGAGCCTTGAATCAATGCACCCGCGGTGTAAACCCAGACTTCGCCGCTGCCCAAAGTTTTGGCAACTGGGCTCGAGCCCGATTTGCCATAGACAACTGACATTACGATCACGTTTTGGGCATTAACTCGCACGTCATCCATGTCGACATGGGGTTTGTCATCTTGCGAGCGAACAAAAGTTAAATTTTCTGGGCTCCACTCCCACATCACGTCGACTCCGTCCATCGAAATTTTCACCGCACCGGCAGGCTTTGAGCCACTCGGCACAGGTTCATCGTCAGCACGATATTCGAATTGTGGAACTGGCGCTTTGGCACCGGCAGGTGCAAGAGTCCACAACTTTGTTGTCTCGGCAACCAAATTATGCGGCGCGACACGACTCGACTCACGTCTGAAGCCTCCGGCTTCGTTGGCTGCCGAGTGGCTTAGGTCGACCATTGTCGATTTTCTAATTTCTGCGGTGACTTTCGAATTGCCACCACTCCACACAAAAAGAGGACTGTTCAATGATGCGAGCAGATCAATGTCTTGCAAACGTCCACTGCGAATCGGCCCGACGGGGTCGCTGCCCTGAGATTGAAACACTGCGGCAAATCTGGTCAGCTGCTCGACGTTTTCTTCAAAGACAATGTCGGCCTGGTTCAAGCCCCACTGGGGTCGAGCCTTGGGGTGATTGTCGATCTTGACCACCATCGCCGGTCGCCCGATAACAGATTCATCTGGGGCTTGCGCACCAGTCAATGGCGCTCGCACGATCGGAATAGTCGTTGTGGTCGATTCAGCAGCCACCGTTGTTGAGGACTCGACAGCCGCAGTCGTGCCAGAAGAATCTGAAGAACCACTGCAACTTGCAACTACTAAACCAAATACGACCAACGCAATGAAGCTTCGCTTGGTGCCATTTCGCATTTTTACATCTCCCTTAAGAGTGCTATTCGCTCTGAGAGCGGTGGATGGGTATTGAATAGTTTATGAAATCCACCCAACCTGCCTGCGTCATTCACCCCCGACAAAGGTTGTTCAATCCACATATGGGCCGTAGCCATACTGGCCGAGTGGGTAACCGTGCTGTCGGCCTGAAGTTTTTCTAAAGCTGAAATCAAACCTGGTGGATAACGAGTCAATTGACAGGCCGAAACATCGGCCAAAGTTTCGCGGCGACGACTCACACTTGCCTGCATGATTCGAGCAAGTATGGGCGCAATGATCAACAAAGCAAAACCGATCAAGGCAAATGGATTGCTTGAATTTTGGCGATCAGAAGAGCGACTGACTCGACCGCCGTTCCACCACATCATGCGAATCGCTAAATCAGTCAGAATCGCAATTGCGCCGACCAAAGTCACCGCCAAAGTCGAAACCAAAATGTCATAATTCTTGATGTGCGAAAGTTCGTGAGCCAAAACGCCTTCAAGTTCAACTCGATCAAGTTTCTCCAAAAGACCGCTCGTCACGGCGATCGCCGCATGCTTCGGGTTTCGACCAGTGGCAAAAGCGTTTGGGGCCGCATCATCGATGACGTAAATGCGCGGCTTTGGCAAACCCCCGGCAATGCACAAACCCTCGACCAAGTTGTGCAACCGCTTATATGTCTGCTCGTCGGCAGGTCTGGCCCGACTTACGCGCAAGGCTATCGAGTCTGATTTCCAATAAGAAGTGAATGCCATGACTGCAGAGATGACGACTGCGATCACCGTGCCAAAAATCGGGTTGCCTGAAATCTGTCCGGCTGCCGCACCAGCAGCAATGGTGAGAACGACAAAACCCAACAGCAAAAAAAATGATCGGCGCTTATTCGAAGAAATTAAATCGTACATAGATGACCAGGTGATCTAGAACTGAACCTTTGGCGCAACTTTTTCGGCGTCAGAGGCCTCGAAAAACTCACTCTCTTTGAATTTGAAGATCGAAGCTATGAGCACACTCGGAAACGAGTGCACCGCGTTGTTGTAGTTCAAAACTGCATCATTGAAAAACTGTCGCGCATAGGCAATTCGACTTTCGGTGTTGCTCAACTCTTCTTGCAGGCTGAGGAAACTGGCGTTGGCTTTCAAGTCTGGGTAAGACTCAGAAAGAGCAAACAACTGTCTGAGTGCACCCGAAAGTGCATTGTCGGCACCGGCTTGACTTGCCACCGTACTCGGTGCGCTCATTGCAACGTTTCTAGCCGCAATCACCTGTTGCAAAGTTTTTTGTTCGAAGTCGGCATAGCCCTTGACCGTTTCGACCAAATTTGGTATCAATTCGATTCTTCGCTTCAGTTGCACATCGATTTGTGACCAAGCATTCTGCACCTGGTTGCGACGTTGCACCAGCGAGTTGTAAACCAGGGCAACCAAACCGACCAAAACTATGACTACGACTAGCCAAACCAAGTTAGACATCTGACCTCAATTTCTGCGAAGGGGTAGATTCAAATGATACTTAATGCCGAGTGCTTGGGGCTACAACTGTGGTGCTTTGCGCAACACTCGATCTGAAAACATTCTCACAACTCGACTTTTTGGTTGAGGTTCTGGATCAAAACTCTCGCGCTCCAAAACTTTGTGGTAAATCTCAAGATAGATCTCTGCCAAATGGCGCATTGAAAGTTCTTGAGCGCGAGCAAGACCACCTAATTGCAATCTTTGGGCAAGTGCATTGTCGGTAAGAACTCTTGCAAGCCCCTCGGCCAAGCCAGCCACGTCTCCGGGCTCAACTAGCCAACCGTTCACATCGTGCGTGGCAACATTTCGATAACCATCTAAAGAACTTGCAACGATTGGTGCCCCACTGGCCATCGCCTCTAGCACGACGATGCCAAATGACTCGCTGTGCAGACTTGGCGCACAGAACACGCTGCACTTTGCCAAGCGGTCGATTTTTTCAGCATCACTAATTCGACCAAGCCACAAAATTCGACTGTTATCTGCGTACTTTGCCTGAAGTTCTCCGATGCCGTCACCGTCAGATGCAACCCAAAGTTCTGCGTCATCTGCAATTTTTTCGAATGCTTCAAGCAAAACCGCCAATCCTTTGCGCGGCTCGTATCTTCCGCAGAAAAAAATCGATTTCTTCTCGCCACGTGTTGTTTCTGGTCTTGCGTAGGTCTCATTTTCGATTCCGTTGAACAAGATCTCGTATTGGCCACCCAAATAACGATGGGCCAACTCACGGGCCTGGGGTGAGACCGCCACCCGCGCGTCAAGAAAATCGGCAATCCAGTTGACCCCTTTGCTGAGACGGCCATACCAGGCAATATCGCCTGCGGCGTGAAATGTGCCGACCATCGGGGCCAATCTGAGCAACAGCGCGGTCACCGTCGGCCCGGGGGCGATGGGCTCATGCAAATGCAATACATCAAATGCTTCGTCGTTGATTGCGCGAATCGTTCGCAAGGCCGCTGAAGGGTCTGGAGCCAGTGGAACGATTGAACCATTGGCTGCAGTTGGCAGGCTGTTGCCCAGTGGTGTCACGAACGGTTCTGGCGGCGGACCGTCACATGGCCCCAGCACGCGGGCTTCATGACCCATCTTTCGCAATTGGCGGGCCAAACCCAACACCTGGGCTTGAACACCACCTGGAATAGTCAAGCTGTACGGAGAAATCAGGCCGATTCGCAGCATTTTTTTGCGCACGTAACTCGAACCAAATTCAGTTCTCTCGTTGGCCACGCTCACCACTTCTACGGTATGACCAGAACGAGGTGTTTCCCCATTGCAAACAACGCACTAGTTAGACATATCGGCCGAGTCTTTGTCGCTTGGCCAGTTGGGTTGGAAAATATGCCACTGCTCCGGGGCGCGACGAATCAGAATTTCAAGTTCATTCACCAAAGACTGCGAAATATTTTTCATGTCTTGGCGCAACGAGCCAGTTCGCTTAATTTCGATTGCCGGACGCACGATCGTCTCGTGCTGATCGAGACCCCGACCAAAGTATGTGCCAAGCGGCAAGATCGTCGCACCCGTGCGAAGGGCGAAAAACGCAGGGCCAGCGGGCACTGTGGTTTGCTCACCGAAGAAGTCAACCTCGATTCCGTTTCCGAGCAGGTCACGGTCACACAACAAAGCAACTATTTCATTTTTCGCCAATGCCTCTTGAACCATGACTCCGGCTCTTTCGTCGAGAGGTATCACGTCAACTCCGTAACTTCTGCGAAGTTCGACAAACATATCGAACAGGGCTTGCGACTCAAGTTTCTCGACAACAGCATGCAGTTTGTGACCTTGGTGAATCAGCCATCGACCAGACCACTCCCAACCACCTAAGTGCGGTAGAGCCAATATTACGCCATTGCCCTTTTCTAAGGCATTTTCGATGTGGCTGAAACCTTCAACCGAGATCTTGGCGTCGATGCTCTTTTTTTGCAACCCCGGCAGACGAAAAGTCTCGACGTAATATCGCGCATAACTCTGGTATGACTTGCGCACAACGCGGCGCAAACTGCGCCCGCGCAAGTTTGGCTGAACTCGTTGCATATTGCGCGCAACGATCTTGCGTTTGCCACGTAAGAAAACGCAGACCACCGGCACCAACAACGCGGTCAGGCTGGCCACCGCGTTTGGTGAAATGACATTGGTCAAGCGGCTTACGAACTTGTAGCCAAAAATTGTCAGCGCGTCGGCGCTCGTGACAGTTGCGTGAGAAACTTTTTGATCGGTCACTGCACTCGACGACGTCGAGAGACCCGAAGTCGTCGATCGTCGCGCTTGGCTCGGCGAGATGCACGACGTGACTGACGCATGGCGACGCGATCTGCGGTTGCTGGCGCGATTGCGGCCTGATTCCAAACTTTGAAAAACCTTTGAATCGCCGTGAATGTCACAAGAACAAGCATCAGCACCATCGCCCAAAACAGCAAGGCATCAAATAGCAAACCGACGCACAACAAAATTATTCTTTCGGCACGCTCCATCAAACCGCCTTTGGCTTGCAACCCAAGCGCCTCGGCTTTTGCTCGTTGATAAGAGATCAGCGACGAAACCGCCATCACCCCAAAGACCAAAACCGAGGCATATGGTCCTCTTTGATAGCCCAGAAACCAAGCAACACCGCTAAGAAGCACAGCGTCGGTAACCCGATCAATCGTCGAGTCGAAAAACGCGCCACGCTGACTGCTCTGGTTCGAAGCTTTAGCCAATGCACCGTCGAGCAAATCGGGCAACGCAGCCAAAATCACCAAAAGCAGCCCAACTCGAAGTGCACCCATGCCAATAACAACCGCGGCAACGAACGAAACCGACAAACCCAGAAGAGTCAGGTGATCGGGTGAGATTTTTGTTCGACGAAGTTGCTCACCGACCGGCCTCACGAACCGCTCTACCTGGTGGCGAAATCTGCCATCAAACATCTTTACAGTCTAACTCTCAGGATTTGCCTCAACTAGACACTCGATGATTCGTGAGTCAACTGCGTCAACCAAAACTAGGCCACGTTGCAGCGGTGGATCTTGCGCGCTGTAACACATCACTCGCCAAGTGGGTCGGCTGCGAAGCCCTCGCCACACCTGCTGAGCAGAAGCGTGACCGACGGCAAAGCCAACAGCCCGCGTGGCATGTACCAAAGCCAACTTTTCGTCAACCGTCATCTTCCATGAAGCAGAAAGTGAAAACAATCCGACCAAACCAAGCAACGCTGCGGCCAACAAAAATCCATCGCTGACCAGACCCGATTCGCTATCTCGTTGTGATTGCCATATCGCAAAACAGCCGGCTGCAATCAACAAATAAATCGCACCGGGTATTTTGCGGCGACTGTTGTCGGGAAACTTATATGGTCCGACGAATGCCGTAATGTTCAAATCGTCGGGAAGTTCGTCGCGAATTTCGTTTGGTGAGTCAGACATATTCGCCGCAGATCATATTGCGATTCATTTTTGAAGTGCCCACGCTTTGCGAACTCGATCTGCACTGACATCGAGCGCTTCTGGCAAGATTTTCGTATTGGCAGTGGCAACCATGAAATTTGTATCGCCACCCCACCGTCCCAAGATGTGCACATGCAGGTGCTGGGCGATGCTGCCACCGGCAGCCGCGCCGAGATTTATGCCCACGTTCATTGCTTCGGGTTTATAGACAGACTTCAATACCTTGACTGCCGTCGTGACGGTTGACCAAAGTTCAGCAGTTTCGTTTGTTGTCAAATCTTCGAGTTCGGCGACCTCGCGGTAAGGCACAACCAACAGATGCCCCGATGTGTATGGAAATGCATTCAT
>CAYOVI010000080.1:6323-6842 GCA_964407365.1 uncultured Ferrithrix sp. | reverse complement strand
AAACTGCGCGGCGGTGAATTCAGCCGTACGATCATCGGGATACTCGGGCCTGAATAGCGTTGTTTCACCCGGCTCGCCTATCACTTCGCAAAATTGCCAAATTTTGCGCCAAAACGCTTCGGGTTCATCGACCGACCAACAATGCAACTGCTCGTAATCAATGCCACCTGCGAACTCGAACATTCGCGAAGACCGAGCACGCTCGAAGCTCGGCTCCCAAACGATTTCCCCCCGCACCACCACGCCTTGTAATCTAACGAGTCAAAGCTCTTAGATCGGATGCTTGTGAACTTCATTGATTCAAAAGAAGACGATGACTTAGCTCGCTTGCTCGAGCTGTTCAATTTCTGCTTTGCAGTTTTGGCAACAGTCCTGACTCTCTACAGGATTTTAGGCACACATGTTTCTGAGGCGCTCAGAAGTCTTCCAACATTTTCCAATCTCGAAGCAACCGAAATATCTGACCGAATGACAGTAATAATTCTTTTATTTGTATGCCTAACTTTATTCATAATCTCC
>CAYOVI010000080.1:2990-6313 GCA_964407365.1 uncultured Ferrithrix sp. | reverse complement strand
CCGCACCACCACGCTCTATAATCTAGTTTTGGGCAAATAAGTTCTTGGCGGTAATCAATATTTCTGAAATTCAAGGCACTTCGCAGCAAAAACTTGACCGCCTAGCGGGTCAACTTAATCTCTGCTTTTTGGTGATTGCAACCACCCTTACGCTATTCATGCGCCTCAATTCTCGAATTATCGGGGCGTTCAAAGAACTTGAGATATTTTCAAGACTTCCTGATGAAGAAATTGCTGACCGGTTGACGGTTTTAATTCTGTTATTTATTGTCGGGCTTGGTTTCGTGTTACTTCCAAAACTCTCAAAACTCACGACAACCCCGCGCTTCACAGACAAAATCGCAGTCATAACTCTGGCGCTCATGATTCTCACAATCTCTTGGCGATGGGGAGACCCGACTTTCGATCAATACAACGAGGTGCTTTGGTATGGCTGGGGCGACAAATTTGCAGTGTTAATTCTGTTTTTGAGCACGTCCTTAGCAGTTGCAATAAGCCTCAAATTATCAAAACTCAAAACTTTTATTACACGACCTCTCATGCGTGGCTTGAATTTGGCATCGGCGGTAATGCTTTTCGTCTATTACTTGCCCTCCGTGGTTCAACCCTTCAAAGGAATTATTGATACATATCATTCGCGCTACATCCTGAATGATCTTTTGATTTTCTCGACCGGCAAAATGCCGTTTACCGAGATCACGCCACAATACATCGGTTTACTCGGTTGGCCACTTCGACTTCTCACGATTCTCCCAGGTGACCTGGTCGTCAACGCTTCTCTAATTTGGGTTAACGCATTGGTGATTTTTGAGATTTTTTTGATCGTGTTGCTAGCAAAGAATGCACTGAACACAAAATTTTGGGCGGTTGCCGCGCTCACTGCAGTCGCAACTATGTTCATCAAAGTTCAACCAAATATGAGAAGTTGGGGCAGCCTCGCTCAGCACATGAATTTGATACCAGGAAGGACTGTTCTTCCCATCGTGCTCTTGTTCTTGGTTTCGTCAATAGCTACAACCGAAGACTGTCGCTCAAAGTCTTTGCGGGTCTTTTTATTGGGTTTTTTTAGTGCGATCACGACGATTAACAACATTGAGTTTGGCGCGCCCGCAACCATCTCGGTCATAATCATTTTCGCCGGGCTCAAGCGTATTTCGGCAGTAAACCGGAGAAATATCTTCACTTGTTTGCTCGGCTTTTTGAGTGCGTTGGTTTTTGTCGCCTGTGTCTACTTCCTGAATGGCGAGCAATTGACGATTGACAGCTGGTTGCTCATGATTCGCGCGCACGGTGTCGATGGTTTCATGAATCTTGCGATGCCTTTCTTTGGGCTTTGGATTTTCTTTTATGCAATTTTGGGTGCGAGCGCTATTCTCGGGGCAAATAAACTTTTGCGAGATTTTCAAAGAGATAGTTTTTCACCTGGAGAACTTCGATCTGTGATTCTCCTCACATTTGGTGGACTATGGGGTTCAGCCACGCTTTTTTACTTTTCGGGACGGTCACTCGTCCCTGAGATAGTGGTTTTCTTGATCCCTCTTACGCTTTGCATCTTAGGATTCATCGGCTTGACCAAAAAATATTTGAGCGAAGTTGACACGAATGAGAAAACTTTGTCTAATAGTTTCAGCTTTTCGTTGGTTCCTCTTCTTTCATTAATTCTCATTCCTTTGGTTTCGATAACCCAGGCTCCAAACCCTGGTTACGAGTGGCTGAGAATGGCAGGCACTGGCGAGCGTTGGAGTTCGCGAGCATTAAAGCAACTTCCGAAATACCAAGAAATGATCGAAATCGTCGAAGGCGACAATCAAAACAATTACATCTACATGGGCAACGACGGTCCCGCGTTCGAGATCATGAGTGGCGTCAAAAACGGTCTGGGCATCATTCTCTTGCAAGATTTGCTGATCGGTCAAGAATTGACTGATGCCGGGTGTGCGCCAGCGCTTTCTTCTGGCGCCGATTTTGCCTTGGTGCCCAAATCAGATTGGGTCAATCCCCCGACCAAGATCCCTTGCGATGGGTTTGTGTTGTTGCCAGTAGACCCTGATAGCGAGTTCTTGATTTATGAAATTCCGACTAAAGTTTCATCATGAATTGGGACGTGTTCATAACGTGTGCGGTGACTGGTGCTGGTGATACGACCGGCAAGAGCGACAAAGTTCCGGTAACACCCAAACAGATAGCAGATTCAGCCCTAGATGCCGCCAAGGCTGGCGCGGCCGTGGTTCATATCCATGTTCGCGACCCGCGCACCGGCAAAGGCACCCGCGACGTCGATCTATATGCCGAAGTGGTCGACCGCATCAGGTCATCTAACACGGATGTCGTATTGAATCTCACGGCGGGCATGGGTGGTGATCTGGTGCTCGGTGGCGACGAAAAGGTTCTGCCATTCGACGAAATCGGCACCGATATGGTGGGTGCGACCGAGCGCCTGGCGCACGTGACCCGCCTGCTGCCAGAAATTTGCACTCTCGACTGTGGCACCATGAACTTTGCCTCTGGTGGCGACTACATCATGGTCAATACCCCGAGCGTGTTGCGCGCAATGGCCAAACAAGTTCAAAAACTCGGTGTGCGCGCCGAACTCGAGGTTTTCGACACTGGTCACTTGGTGATGGTCAAAGATCTGATCGCCGAGGGTCTGCTAGATGATCCGGTCTTGATTCAATTATGCATGGGCATCGCCTACGGTGCACCTGACGACCCGACAACATTCATGGCCATGGTCAATCAACTGCCGCCAGGTGCGATCTTCTCGGCATTTTCTATTAGCCGAATGCAATTGCCCTTCGTCGCAATGGCAGCACTTGCCGGCGGCAATGTTCGAGTCGGTCTCGAAGACAACATCTATCTTTCGCGCGGCCAATTAGCAACAAACGCTGATTTGGTCGAACGAGCAGTAACAATTCTTGAAAACATGAACTGCAATGTCATCGGCCCACAAGATGTGCGCAAAAAACTAAAACTTACGAAACACTCGTGACACAAAGCGAACCGTTGAAAACGGTCGGCCTATTGGGCGGCGGAGTAATCGGTGGCGGTTGGGCGGCCAGGTTCGCTCTGAACGGCATAGACGTCAAGATTTTCGACGTTGACCCGCAAGCTCAAAGAAAAATCGGCGAAGTGATGGACAACGCCAGACGTGCGTATGCAAAACTGACGCTCGCACCATTGCCCAAAGAAGGGTCGATCACATTCGTTAAGACTCCTGAAGAAGCTGTCGATGATGTTGATTTTGTGCAGGAAAGCGCACCCGAGCGAGTCGAACTAAAACAAGAACTTTTTGCCCGTGCAAGCAGTGCGGCACGACCCCAGAC
>CAYOVI010000080.1:0-2980 GCA_964407365.1 uncultured Ferrithrix sp. | reverse complement strand
TTCTCAACCCCGAGCGCCTTGTTGTAGGCCACCCGTTTAACCCCGTCTATTTGTTGCCTTTGGTAGAAATTTGCGGCGGCGAAAAGACATCAGAATATGCCCGCAATCGTGCACGCGAGGTTTACGAAGCCATCGGCATGCGACCGCTAATGATGAAAAAAGAAATTGACGGTTTCATCGCTGACCGCCTGATGGAGTCGATGTGGCGTGAAGCGCTTTGGTTGATCAACGACGGGGTTGCCACGGCAGAAGAAATCGATGATGCAATTCGATTCGGCGCAGGTTTGCGTTGGTCTTTTATGGGAACATTCTTGGTCTATCGCATTGCGGGTGGCGAGGCCGGCATGCGACACTTCATGGCACAGTTCGGACCGACACTTAAATGGCCCTGGACAAAACTTATGGACGTGCCCGAACTCGATGATGTACTGCTCGAAAAGATAGTCTCGCAATCAGACACCCAGGCAGGCAATAGGTCGATTCGCGATCTCGAAAAACTTCGCGACGACTGCTTGGTTGCAGTCATGCAAGGCCTTAAGTCGGTCGGGTTTGCAGCCGGTGAGGTTCTCACAAAATATGAGACCAAGCTCTTCAGTGGTGCGACCACCCCACCGACAAAAATTGATCAACCAATCGAAGTGCAGCGAAGATTTATCACGGCAGACTGGGCTGACTACAACGGTCACACTAATGACAGCCGATATATGCAACTTTCGAGTGAGGCACTCGACGTCTTTTTCAGGTCAATCGGCTTCAACTCTGACTATTTGGCTACGGGACGATCTTTTTACTCTCTCGAGAGCCATGTTCGTTATATAAACGAAAGCAAAGTCGGTGACGAAATAATCGTGACTGCCCAGGTGATCGCCCTTGATGCAAAAAAAGTTCATCTGCATTCTGTAATGAAGAAAACTGACGGCACTATCGTCGCCACTGCCGAACACATCTATCTTCACGTCGACACGAAGCTAAAGAAGGGCGCCCCGATCGGCCAAGAGCTTCTGGTGCGCCTTGAACCAATTGCCAAGGCACACTCGAAGCTTCCCAAGCCAGATGGCGTAGGCAGATTCGTCGGTCAGAGCGTCAAGTGATTTTAAAAGTCGAGCCTCTCAAGCTTGGCGACGCGGTGCCGGCACCACTTGATTTTTATCACTGCAGCGTTGTCGCCGAATGGGTCGACTACAACAACCACATGACCGAAGCGGCGTATCTAACCGCTTTCGGCTGGGCCTCGGACGTGCTTTTTCAATACATCGGCATCAACGACGACTACCGCGCGGCGGGTCACTCTTATTACACCGTCGAAACGCACATCATCTATGAACGTGAGGCTGATTTTGGCGACAAATTAAGAGTCACAACCCAAGTTCTCGATTTCGACGCCAAACGACTGCATTTCAACCATGAAATGTTCAATATCGCGACTTCACAACGCCTGTCAACCTGCGAGCAAATGCTTGTGCACGTCGACTCGCAAGCCGCAAAATCGGCCCCAATACCCGAATCGGTAGCAAAAGCATTAACCGCGATCAAGCAAAGCCACAGCCACCTGCCCACGCCCCCAGAAATCGGCAGAACAATGAAAATTGTGCATAAAAACTGAGAGACTGAACTATGCGATTTGAACTGACCGAAGAACAGCAAATGATCGTCGATACGGCCCGCAATTTCACCGAGCGCGAGATGATGCCCCACGAAGAGCAGGTCGAACGTGACGGACACGTTTCGCCAGAACTCATAAAACAAATCAAGCAACGCTCTATCGATGCGGGCATATACGCCTGCAATATGCCCAGCGAATATGGTGGCGGCGGTCTCGACTCGTTCGACACGACCCTTGTAGACCGAGAATTTGGCGCCACTTCTTATGCACTGCACTACATCGTGGCACGACCCAGCAACATTTTACGCGCTTGTCGCGAGCATCAAATAGAAGAATATTTGATTCCAACGATTACAGGTGAACGCGTCGAATGCTTGGCCATGTCGGAACCAGATGCTGGCTCTGATGTTCGAGGCATGAAATGCACGGCCACTCGCGATGGCGAAGACTGGATAATCAACGGCACCAAGCACTTCATCTCGCATGCTGACCTGGCGGACTATGTGATTTTGTTTGCCGCTAGTGGCGAAGAACAAACTTCAAAAGGTGTCAAAAAGAAGATCACCGGGTTTTTGGTCGACTTTGATTCGAAGGGTTGCGAACGCGTAAAGGGCTATAACTGCGTTTCGAACAATGGCTATCACAACATGATTCTCAACTTCGACAACTGTCGCGTGCCGGCACGCAACGTTCTCGGCGTAGAGCACAAAGGTTTTGACGCCGCCAATGAATGGTTGGGTGCAACGCGACTGCAAGTTGCCGCCGTTTGTGTTGGCCGAGCCCGGCGAGCCCTCAAGCTTTCGGTTGAATGGGCGGCCACTCGCGAGCAATTCGGTCAACAGATCGGCAAGTTTCAAGGCGTGTCGTTCAAACTTGCCGACATGCAGATTCAACTTGATGCCGCCGAGCTCTTGACATTGCGCGCTGCATACAACGACGCTCATGGCAGATTTAGCGATACCGAGGTTGCGATGGCAAAAGTTTTCGCCAGCGAAATGTGTCAATTCGTCACAGACGAAGCAATACAAATCTTTGGTGGCATGGGCCTGATGGATGAACTGCCGCTGGAGCGCATGTGGCGCGATACTCGGGTTGATCGCATTTGGGATGGCACTAGTGAAATTCAACGCCATATCATTTCACGGTCGCTACTGCGCCCTTATGGTGGCTGAACTCTTACTCTCGCAAACGCTGAATCCGCGTTCGATCGCGCTGTTCGGCGCTAGTCCGGCGCAAAGTGTTATAGAACAATGCAGGAAGTTGGGCTTCTCGGGACACCTGTGGCCCGTTCACCCGACTCGAAATGAAATTGGCGGTCTCAGGTGCTTCAGGTCAATCGCTGAACTACCAGGCACACCCGACGTCGCCTTTGTTGCG
>CAYOVI010000079.1:0-6929 GCA_964407365.1 uncultured Ferrithrix sp. | reverse complement strand
GTTGCGGTCTCACCGTCGACCACATTTGCGCCGCCTCCCGCGCCAAAACCACCCAGAAATAATACCTGACTAAATTAGTCGGGTATCGGGATATGCTGAGGCGCATGTCAAAGCTCTTTCAATTTCCGAACCCGGTCAACGAAACCTCGGCACGAATTGTTGCCGGCGGGGTCGTTGCGATCAGCACAATTTTTTTAATTACAGATTCAACCCTCGTTTTAATAGCACTCACCTATGGGTTCGCCGCCCGCGTTGCAGCCGGGCCAACTTTCAGCCCTTTGGCGATATTCGCCACGCGAATAGTCACACCGCGACTTAGTCTCAACCACAAATTCGTGCCGGGCCCGCCAAAAAGATTCGCCCAAACAATCGGATTCACCTTCGCAGCGACCGCACTCGCCCTCACATTGCTCGACTATTCGCTTGCAGCAAAACTGGTCATCGCCGCACTTATCTTTGCCGCGACCCTCGAGTCGGTGTTCGCGGTTTGCCTGGGCTGCATCGTATTCAACTTTTTGATGAAAATCGAGTTGATTCCCCAAAGCGTATGTGAGTCTTGCAACGACATCTCGCGCGTGACCGCTCGCGTCTAAACGCGGGCGACCAATCTGAACGTCAGGTTTATGCGCGGACCCACCGCAACTTTCGTCTTTGGAATTTGATGCACCCAACACTGTTGCGAGAGACCCGACATCACGAGCAAGGATCCATCTTCTAAATCAACTCTCATAGTTTCTTTTGTTTCTCGGTGACGCAAGCAAAAACGACGTGTCGCACCCAAACTGACCGACGCAATGGTCGGCTCGCGGCCATTGATCGCCTCGTTGTCTGAATGCCAACTCACCGAGTCGTTGCCGTCGCGATATAGATTTACGAGCACCGAGTTGAAACTCGCTGAGGCCACCGACTCGCACCGCAGGCGAAAATCTTCCAATAAATCTGTCATCGGGTGGGCGACTCGTTCGATTCGCGAATAGACATAGTTGACACCCGTGTTCGTATGCCACGTCGACAACCCCGCCTGCAGATATTTCTTGCCGAACATCACAATTTCGGGTTGCTCCCACGGCGTTTGTACCATCAATTTTGCGAACGCCGCCTGGGTGAAATCTTGGCTAAACACGCGCCGATACAAAATCGCACTTCCATCAAAGGGCAAAATCTCTTGTGAATCGTTGAACAAACTTGGTGTTGCCATTTCTGACATATATCTAGCATGCCCATATTCAAGATTTGACATCAAAATCATCTAACATCTCTTGCGGAGGAACTTTCAATGAAACCAGAAACAGTTTTGCGAGTTACCACGCTTCTCGCATCTGCAGCCAGTCTCGTATTGAGCGTTTGGCTATATTTTCAGAGCAATTCAGTCGAAGATCGCCTGAATGGCATTTATGTTGGCGTTTGGGTGCCGTCAATTTTGGCCCTCGGCGCGTTCTTGCTCGCTGGTCAGGGCAAAAAGAGTTAGTCATGTCGCTTGGGGCACTTTTCGGCTTTGGCAGCGTGATATTTCTGATCGTGATGACTGGTGCATTTCTCTATGGACTAACCACTCTGCGTCAGGCCGCCGATCGCGAAAATTATCGACCGGGGTCAGCCAAAAACTAAACCCGTCTCGGCAAGCCGACACGGACTGGCAAGCCACTCGAAAACATCACGTGCGGTTCGCCGTTTATCTCAGGGCGCGGGGCGTCAAAGCCTGCGGCCTGAATCAACGAGTCTTTGAGCGAGATTATTTCAGCGCGTTGCAATGCCCATGGTTCATGAGAAATCGGCGCATAGCGCAACTTGCCACCTCGAGTAGTCGTATAAAGACCCCAACGGGCACTCAGAAAAACCTCGAGCGGTGAGGGCTCAATTATTGGTGGCAAAATTTTTAGTTGAATCATCGTCGACGCACTTGCCCGTGGCCAGCGGCGCACAACTGACGTGTGCAGTTCATCACCGACGCGCTTGTTGCTCGCCTGGCCAAAACAATAAGGCAACGTGTAGGTCGTGCGCGCAACCATGACCGGCAAGAGTCGATTGATATCTAACGAGCAAAACCAAACACCAGGCACACCATTGCGACGCACATAGGTGCGCACGTTGATTTCTGGAAACGAACCAAAATATGGCACCGCGGGCAAGCCTGGCACGCCAATTCCGCGCATCGAAAACGGAATCAGCCCGACCCACGCCGAGCCGTCGCAAACATCGACCTCAAGACCTGGTGGCAAAATGCGCGCAACTTCGTCAACCGAATATCGATAGTGAATATATGCGAGGTCATACCAACCTTGTTTCATCACCGCACGTCGCACGGGTTGTGGGCAGGTCTGTGAAATAGTCATCGCTCGATTATTTATCGAGCGTATTGCGAAATCATCACGGTGCACACGACAGCGCGCAATGACCACGCAATCGTTCGCGGCCAATTTGTTACTACCAATCTGCGACCAACATCAGCAGTCGGCTGAGTCGCCATCTTTGCGTGCAACGGCACCGACAAAAACAAAGTGCTAGCCAAAGCCACAGCCAGCAAAACTGCGCCGGCCATCGGCCACAAGAACTGCACGCCTGCGGGGCGATTGATCAAAAGACCCAAGGTTGTGAAGCCTTCAACTGCCATGGGTATGGCCAACACCTGCCCCGTGCGACGCTGATGCGAAACGGCAGTCTCGACTGCACGATCAACGGGCACCGTCGCCAGCAACGGATAGTGCACCCACTGCACGAACCAAATCACGCCTGTCATCACGCAGGTCGCAACAAAATTTGCGTAAAGCACAACCTCGGTCATCAATAATTCACACTAGTAACGATTGAAACTCAGGCTTCAAACGGCACTTTGCAAACAGTTGCGCCAAATTCTCCGTTCGGAGTCTGCACCGAGACCCGGGTTCCAAAAGCAACATGGTCAATCGCCAATTGACCAAGTGAAACGTTGGTCTCTAAGCGAGGCGACCAAACCGCCGAGGTGACAGAACCAATTTGCCTGCCGCCAGCATTCACCGGCCACGGACTTCGATTAGCCGGCACTTTCGGGCCATCGATTTTTAAACCACAGACTCGACGATCAATGCCTTTTTTGTAGACCGCACGAATTGCATCGAGACCAATCGCCTCAATGTCGGCATCAAGCGACACATATTGTTCCATCGCAGCTTCGAGTGGTGTGTCGGCACGAGTTATGTCGGTTCCGTAGGTCATTAGACCCGCCTCAATTCGCTCAATCAAGTTCGGACATCCCGGTCGAATGTCAAATTGCTTTCCGGCTGAGCCAAGCGCGTCGTAAAGTTGCGCGCCGAGCATTGCGTCGTCAACATAAATCTCGAAGCCACCCTGGGCACTCCAGCCACTGCGAGCGACCAAAAACTTGTGACCACGAAATTCAAGGTTGTCGAACCTGAAGAACTTGGTCTTTCTTGCCGCCTCGCCAAAAACGGCTACTACGACGTCTTCGGCTTTGGGGCCTTGCACTGCCAAGGGCCAAATCTCTGGTTCAAAAATCTTGACGTTTAGTTTCATGCCAAAGGCGATGCCTTGGGCCCACAACAAAATGTCCAAATCTGAGATTGAAAACCAGAAACGATCTTCAGCCACTCGAATGACCACTGGATCATTTAGCAGTCGACCGTCATGATCGCAGATCGGCGCAAGCATGCAACGACCGATTTCAAGTTTGCCCAAGTCACGAACCGTCAACATTTGTGCGAGCCGTCGCGCATCAGGACCAATCAATTCGACCTGGCGCTGACAAGAAACATCCCAAAGTTGAACGTTGTTGCGCAGATGAAAGTAATCTTCTTCGACGCCAATTATTTGTGTTGGCAACAACATGTGGTTGTAAATCGTGTACGAGCGAACTCCAAATTCTTCGATTCGACTTGAAAATGGTGTTGAGCGTGTGCGACGCGTGATCGCCAAGAGCGGTGCGTTCACGGTCCAACCCATTTGATTTGGCAGATCTCGGCACTTCTGCCCTCAAAATTCCACACTCGGCCAAATGCTCGAACGCGCCCTTGAGATGCCCTGGCGACAACCACTTCTGGGCCCATCCAATATTGCGTGTTGACGACGCTGACTTCTTCGTTTTCGCGCGCCCCAGCAATTGGTTCGACCGCACCCTGAATGAATTTACCGACGCTAAGCGACCTCTTTTGACCCTCGGTCTTATAACTGATTGGTGCCCGCTCGGCGCCCAAATATTTGCCAACCAACAACTTGAACAAGCCAGTCGTGCCACGAGCAGCGCCCGTAAAAATATTTTCTATCTTTTCGAACTGCTCATCGGTGGCCCGGTCGTCGATCCATAAAGCAGTGGTCCAATTGCCTCGTTCCATTTTTCCAGGAATGTCGAGCAGCATCGCCACGCTCAAGCCCGATAAAAATGTCAAACCAGATTTACCCTTGTCGATTCTTACACCGAGCCAGGCCTGACAATAGCCCTCGGTTGGCGGGTGCGTGCCAAGCGAGACAACACAAGGACAAAACACCTGGCAGTTGCAATTCAAAATCAACTCACCCTCGATTGTCCATTCTTCTGCGGTCTTCATTTTTTGCCCTTCTCTTGGTTGTTGGTGGTTATGGATAAATATGGTTGTGCGTTGTGCCGACGCCGTTTGCCAGACCCGCCATCACCACGACGCCCCAAAGGGTTATTAACACACCGAGAGGAATTGTCAATTTTCGACCAATCTTCGGAAACTTTTCGATCGCCATGACAGCGGCGCTGAACACCATGAACCAAATATTTGTAAGTCCACCCACGAATGCCAGCAGCATCAAAGCCCAACAGCAACCGACACATGTGACACCATGACGCAAGCCCATCTTGAAACCACCCAAAATTCCATCACGCCAATGGCGCAAGAAAAACTGCATCGGAGAGACACACTCTGATTGACAACGGTCTTTCAATGACGAAAATTGATAAAGACCCGCCGTCACAAGAAGGCCACCACTGAGCAGTTGATTTGGTCTGGTATTGCTATCGAGCAAATCAAGTTTGGCCAAAACTATTTGCATTGAAGACGCAACCAGCGAAAAGCCAAACCAGACAGTCGAATATGCAGCGACAAAAGACCACCAGATGTTTTGCGAGCCGTTGCTAGTGATGTCATTCAAAGATCTCAAAACCGGCACTGCCGTTGACGACATCATCACCAAGGTCATCAACATCCACATTGAGAACACGCCCGACCCCGAGTGATCGTGAACCGAGTCGCTCGTTGTCAGATGCTGGCCAAGCAACACAAACCAACCCGTGGCCACCAGCAAACCAAAATATGGCAACGGCGAACCAACCAAGGGTTTGCTGTTCAACACGGTGATTACTATAGTTATCGCCAATGATCAAGAGCAACTCGACGCAACACGGCGATTTGTTGCAATTCAATTCGTCTGGTTTCGCAGCGTTTCTTAATCGACGTCGAGTGCAATTAGATCTCTCGACACGCGAACTGGCAAAACTCGCCAATATTTCACAGCCATATGTGGTTGCTCTCGAGCGAGCACGTGAAGTCTCTGCGAACCCAAAGCGCAAGTTGCCCACGCCCACCGTTGAGGTGATCGCCCAACTAGCCCATGCTTTGAAGCTTGACCCAACCACACTCTTTGAGCAGGCAATGCGAAAAGCGGGTAGACACATTTTGTTGTTGGTTGACGCTAAAGACCCCACGCCTACGCAAATAGTCGAACAGGCTGAACCAAATCACACCCACCTCGAGCTAAAACTGCATAAAAGCAATTCGCGCCACTATCGGGCATCAGATATAACCAAAGCGCTCAACGAACAACTAGGCACCCTCAAGTCTGAGATGGTGGGCAAAAGTCTGGGTTTGGTCTTCAGCGAGACCTCAAACAAAATGACAAAAGTGAACAATCCACAAGCAGTCATCAACTTTGAGCATCAATGGGCAAATGTGGTCACTCGGGCTGCCGATTCGATCGGTGCTCACGCGCTTTTCAATATTTGCGTCTACAAAAGATCAGACCTCGAATCGCTACCCAACCCGTCAAAAACGCTCGATGAATTGATCGATTGCCACGACGAAATTTGGTCTTTTAAAGACTCGCAATTAAAAATAGAGAAACGAGAGCAAATATGAACACACCAAACACAAGTCGCGCATTTACCATGGGCAAAACTGAGGCAGGTTGGGCAAGAAAAGTTGTCGACATGCCTGTTGCTTCACTTGGTGAAGGCGACGTGCTGATCAAGGTCGACTATTCGTGCATCAATTTCAAAGACGGCCTGGCAAGCACCGAAAATGGTCGCATCGCGCGCATCGACCCGTTGATTGGCGGCGTTGATCTTGCGGGCACCGTAGTCGAGTCGTCGAGCCCCGATTTCACTGTTGGGTCGAGCGTGATTGCCCACGGCTACGACATCGGTGTGGCACATCACGGTGGCTTTTCGCAATTTGCGCGCATGCAATCGGCTTGGCTAGTGCCAATGCCAAAGGGTCTTGATGCGCGCACGGCAATGATGATTGGCACCGCTGGCTATACAGCGGCACTTTCTGTTGATGCACTCGAAAAAGCCGGGCTAAAACCTGGCAACGGCCCAGTTCTCGTCACTGGTGCAACTGGCGGCGTGGGTTCGGTTGCCGTTGGCATGCTCGCTCTGCGTGGTTACGAAGTTGTAGCCAGCACAGGCAAACCAGAAAATGCCGATTGGCTCAAACAAATTGGCGCCAATGAAATAATCGATCGCGCCGAAACCTCAGCCGAGTCGCCAAAACCTCTTGAGCGTGAGCGTTGGGCTGGTGCGGTCGACTGCGTGGGCGGCCCCACACTCGCCTACATTTTTCGCACTCTTAAATATGGATGCAGCGTGGCCGCAAGTGGGCTCACCGGCGGCACAGGCTTTTCAACAACGGTCATGCCATTTATTTTGCGTGGCGTGAATTTGCTTGGCATAGACAGCGTGCAAACTCCGATTG
>CAYOVI010000078.1:0-6943 GCA_964407365.1 uncultured Ferrithrix sp. | reverse complement strand
GTCTTGAGGCTGTCTAAAGCCAAGTTCAAGGGGTATGCCCCAAGTAACTGCGGTTAGGTCGGCTGCCTGTGAATCTTTTTTTGCTAAATGCATTGCAGCCAAGTCATGCTTGCGAATCATCATGTTCGTGCCGAGAAGGGTTTCATCGTGCACGACAAAACCGGCAGGCACGAAAACGAACCATCGACGCGAAAGTTGATGAATGCGTCGGGCCAGAAACCAAAATCCGAGTGACGAAAATGCGACGCAAACAAGGCCGACCCACAAGTTTTTTGCTGCCAAGAGCAGTGGTGCTGCGATGGTCGTTGTGATCAAAATGATTGCCGCGATCGTGACCGGGGCAACCAGAGCAACTGGCGGTCGCAATAGAAACCTCTTTTCGTCGCCATAGGCACTGGCTTGCACGAACGAGTTGCCGATGTCACCATTGAAACTGAGCAACAAAATTGCGAGCCCGATTGCAGCCGAGATGATGTTTGTGGGCTGAGCCAAGTCGCTTATCGCAACTGCGACCAAAATTGCGCCGATCGTGGGGGTAGCCAATCGCAAAACGGTGAGTGTGACCGGGTGCAAGAATAAAACTGCAAAACTACAAACCGCCCAAACCACCCACGCCATGACGATCGCCGTGTTTTGCACGCTCGACGAACTTGTTGCGGTCAGGCTTTCGATCGAGGTGCCAACGAAGCCAAGCGAGACGACGAGAAATCGCAACACCCAGATCAACGATTTGTTCGCCACATCGTAAGGCTAAGCCGAAGGCTTTGGGTCGCACACGACTTCGGTAAAGTTTCATTGATGTCTGTGCCAGAAAAAGTTCGTAAAACCGCCCAACTTTTGCGCGCCGAAATTGCCTTTCACAACGATCTCTATCACGGCAAAGACAGCCCCCAAATCTCTGATGCGGCTTTCGACGAGATTTTGCGCAAACTCTCTGAACTAGAAGAAAAATATCCAGAACTGCGCGACGAGGCTTCGCCGACCCAAATGATCGGTTCAGGCACAACAACTTTTGACCCGGTCACCCATCGCGTGCCGATGACCAGTCTCGACAACGCAATGGATTCTGCAGAGTTGCAGGCTTGGGGCGAACGCGCCGCCAAGGGTCTTAACAATGTCGCGATGCAATTTTCATGTGAACTTAAAATCGACGGTTTGGCTTTGAGCATTCGCTATGAAAATGGTGAGCTTGTTCAGGCGGCTACGCGTGGTGACGGAAAAGTCGGTGAAGATGTCACGGCAAACGTGCGCACCATCGGCGTGATTCCTAAAAAGTTGGTTGTCAAAGCCGGCCTTGCCGTGCCGAAGGTGCTCGAGGTTCGTGGAGAGGTTTTCATGCCTATTAGCGCATTCGAGAAGTTTCGTGAAGCCAAGTTGCGCGAAAACGAAAAGCGAGTGCTCGACGGCAAAAAGCCTGAGAACGTGCCGGCCAACCCGCGCAACGCAGGTGCAGGCAGTTTGCGTCAGAAAAGCGCTGAGGTGACCGCAACCCGCGAACTTTCGTTTTGGGCTTATCAACTTGGTGAGGTTGTTGGTGCGCCAAGTTTTTCTTCGCATTCACAAACACTTGATTTTTTGCGTCAACTCGGTTTTCCGGTCAATCCCGAGGCAAAGACGCTCAATTCACTGGGTGAAGTGGTCGAATTCTGTCGCTTCTGGGAGAATTCGCGACATCAGTTGAACTATGAGATCGATGGCGTGGTTGTCAAACTCGACGACCTCGCCCAACGAGAGCAACTTGGTTTCACATCGCGGGCACCGCGTTGGGCGATTGCGGTCAAATTTGCACCCGAAGAGCGCAACACGATTCTTAAAAATATTTCGGTATCCATTGGTCGCACAGGTCGGGCGACACCTTTTGCCGTGCTTGAACCCGTTGTTTTGTCGGGAAGCACCGTATCGATGGCGACTTTGCACAATCGCGAACAAGTGTTACTCAAAGATGTGCGACCGGGTGACACAGTGGTGGTGCGCAAAGCCGGCGACGTGATACCCGAAGTTGTGGGGCCGGTTTTGTCGTTGCGACCAAAAAACTCAAAACCATGGAAATTTCCGACTACTTGCGTATGTGATCTCAAGTCAAAACTCGTGCAGGCTGAAGGCGAGGCCGACACGCGCTGTGTCGAACCAGAGTGTCCATTTCAGCGTGACCAGCGAATTATTCATTTCGCATCACGTGGCGCAATGGATATTGAAGGCCTGGGTGAAAAGACGGTGTTTGCGTTGTCTGACAAAGGCTTCGTTGCCGATATTTCGGATCTTTATTTTTTGACCCTTGAAAAACTTTTGCAACTTGACGGCTTTGCCGAGTTGAGCGCAAAAAATCTGTTGAAGGCAATTGATGACTCTAAGTCTCGACCATTGGCAAAATTGTTGGTGGGGCTCGGCATCAAAAATCTGGGCCCAGCGGCTGGCGAGTCTTTGGCGCGAAGATTTGGCTCGCTTGATGCAATCATTGCAGCCACACCCGAACAGTTGAGCGAGATCGACGGCGTAGGTGGGGTAATTGCAACAAAGATCACCGAGTGGTTTGCCCAAAAAAATCATCTAGCAATCATCGAAAAGTTTCGTGAGGCAGGTGTCGATTTCGGCAATGTGGTTGTCAGTGATGCCCCGCAAAATCTTGTGGGCAAGGCAATTGTCGTGACCGGCACGGTTGAAGGTTTCAGTCGTGAAGGCGCCCAAGAGGCGATCACGAGCAGGGGTGGCAAGAGCCCCGGCAGCGTTAGTGCGAAAACTTTTGCCTTGGTTGTTGGAGATGAGCCGGGTGCGAGCAAACTCAACAAGGCACAAGAACTCGGCATACCCATGCTTGATGCCGCAGGTTTTTTGAAATTGTTGGAGACCGGCGAATTGCCGAATTAGTTTGTTTCAGTCAGTATTGAATTTCCAGGTATAGGTGCGCGACTTTTCGCGACCATCACTGATCAGCCAGTAGCGAACTTGACCTTGGTGTTCGCCTTGGGCGAACTCTTCAATGATCGCACCGACTTGTGGTTGAAAGCTGATAATAAAATTGCCGGGATCAAAAACGGCAGTCGGTGGCAATTCGACTTGCGCGCCTGGTGCTGCCTGTTGACCAGACGAAGTCAATTCGTCGAGCCTCGTGGTCGGAAGTTCGATGCCATCGATCAATAGCACGGCCTCATAGCCATCGATGAAGTCAACGATAATTTGTGACTGTCGCAAAATGCGATCGCCATCGCCTGGTGAAATGCGTTCAATTGCATCTGGCAGACCAGATTCGTCACGACCAGTTTGCGTGGCGCGAAAACCAAAGACAATCAGCACGAGACCAATGGCGATTCCAACACTGATCAGCAATTGTTCTCTATCGAGTTTTCGTTTTGGGTTGTTTGAATCAGAGAAATTATTCGAGTTAGTTGTCACACCTATATTCTCGCCCGAATTCGTCTAGAAAACATTGCAACTGTGCTGTGACTAGTAGTTTTGATTGGGCGATGTTCGATTCAGAAGCCCTTGTGGGCAAAGTTATTGTGGGGCGCTATCGAATTGAAGCTCTGCGCAGCGACAGTGGCGCGACGGTCAAGGTATACGAGGCCGATGACCTAAGACACAACAAGAGGGTCTCGATAAGGCTGATGACCACGCGCTCGCTAATTGACCCAGATTCTGGCCTGCACGACGAGTCGAGTGCGTTGGCGAACTATAAAGCTTTGATGCAACAACTATTTGAGATGAATCACCCGACACTTGTGTGCATAGATGACTGGGGTGACACGATCATCGATGGTGTTCGCCATGGGTTTAACGTCACCCAGTTTTATGGACAGGGCACCCTGCGGGAGTTTCTGGATCGCGGTCGCAGACTTTCGCCTTCACAAGCGTTGGTCGTGGGATTAGATGTATGCCGCGCGTTGCACCATGCGCATCAAAACGGTTTTGTGCACGGCGACGTGCGCCCCGCCAATTTGATTTTTGGTGATGACGCTCGAGTTCGATTGACCGGCCTTGGCACAAAAAGAACGGCGAGTGCCGAGCAGATGAGCCTTGAGCAGGCAAAATATGCCGCACCAGAGATTGGTCTTGGGTCGATGCCCAACGGTCAGACCGATATCTATTCGTTGGCGATCACCTTGCTCGAGTCGATGACCGGAGAGGTGCCTTTTGTCGGCGAATCAGTGGCGATCACACTTGCCAATCGCGTCGACAAACTCTTGCCGGTAAACGCCGACATGGGTCCGATTGCCGCACCGATCGAGCGAGCGGGTCGACCTCTTTCCGAAGAGCGTGGCTCTGCTCTCGAATTGGGTCAAGCCCTCGCGCAAATCGCCGACAAAATGCCACGACCCTTGCCGATCGACACGGTTGTGCCCAAAAAATTTGAAGACGTGATCACTCGTCCGAACCCGATAACAAGTGCGAGTGCGACCGTGGCGACCCAAGTTGTTGAGCCAATCGAACCTGAAAAACCCTTGCCAATTGTCGTCGATGAGTCGCCACGCACGCGCAAAAGACTGAAACGACTTCTGGCCGTGACTGCAGTTGCTGTTTTGGCCATAGTTGGCGTTGTTGTAGCCCAAGTTGTGACCAAGAAAAGTTTTACAGTGCCAAATTTGGCTGGGGTCGCCGAAGCCGAGGCGCGCAACTCGATCGCAACGTTTGGCTGGGAGATAATCGTCAGAGCCGAGCGCACCAACGATGTCGAGTTCGGTTTTGTGATTCGCACCGAACCGTCGGCAGGTGAAACTTTGCCCCAAGGTGACGCGTTCATTATTTACGTTTCTGAAGGCGCCCCACTTGGAGTTTTGGTCGAAGTAACGGGTGACTCGCGCGAAGTCGCCTTCGAAAAATTGACTAGTCAAGGTCTGACCGTTTCGGCCACCGAAGAATCAAGCGATAGCGTGCCGATTGGCAATGTGATCTCGTGGTCTGTGGCCAAGCAACCATCACTTGTTGCGGGTGACCAAGTTCTGCAAGGCACAGTGATAAACATCGTCGTGTCAAATGGTCCTTCTTTGCGCAACGTTCCTCTGCTGGTGGGTTTGCGACTTGAAGAGGCGACCGCAATTGTCGCCGAGTTGGGTCTTGTCTTGGGTAGCAGTGCAGACAGTTACAGCAATGAGGTTGCAGTCGGCCTGATCGGTGCTCAGTCGCCACCACCAGGTCAACAGGTGCCAAAAGATAGCACGATCGTCTACTCGATTTCTTTGGGGCCAGACCTGGTCGCCATGCCGAACATAATCGGCGTCAATTTTGTCGAAGCTGAGAAACGACTGTTGGAAGCCGGGTTCGTGGTCGGTGAGGTTTCAGGACGCAAGTCATATCGAATGAAGAGCGCATCGGTAAAGGGTGTTGCAGTCAAAAACGGCGACATGGTGGCGCGTGGCTCGGCTATCGACATGGTCTTTCCGTGAGCGAACAAAATCCAGATGACAGCTCAGACTTAAGCGTTCTCGACGCCGGCGGCGTCGACGAAGTCTCGGTGATTCCGTGGTCTTTGTTGTTGCGACGCAAACTTGTTGAACGAGTCGGCGTTTCTCGACGCAAAGCAACTTTGATCGTCTTGCTGAGTTGCGTTTTCACAGTGAGTTTCATGATCACTTTGCTAGTCGTGTCGCTGAAGACTGTGGCTGACGACCTGCAGAGCACGACTGGCATCATCAGCTGGGCAATCACGGCACCGATGCTTGCCTTTGGCGTCATCGGTCCGGCGTTTGGCAAGGTTGGCGATTTGTGGGGTCACAAACGAGTTTTTGTCTGGGGACTATTCATCGCTGGTTTTTTCGCTCTCTGCACGGCTGTGGCATGGAACGCGCTCTCGATGATTATTTTTCGCACGTTTTCGGCTGCTGGGGGCTCGGCACTTGGCCCGGCTGCGATGGCCTATATCAACCGGATGTTCGATCCGAGCGAGAGGGTTAGGCCACTTGGTTATTGGAGCTTCGTCACTGCTGGCGCGCCTGTGATCGGTGTCGTTGCCGGTGTGCCGTTGGTCGAGATTTTTGGTTGGCGCACGATTTTTGTGATGCAAGCGCCCCTGTGTCTAATTGGTTGTTGTCTTGCATGGTGGTTGCTTGGCGACACCGAGCGGCGCGTGAACGTGAAATTCGACGTGGCTGGTGCTCTGCTTCTTGGTGCAGGTTCGGTGTTGATTTTGTTGGCGATCAATCGCGGGCCAGCCTGGGGTTTTGTCTCGATGTCAACAATTTGTGTTGCGTTGTCGGGGGTGATCACACTTGTTTTCTTTGTGCGCGTAGAAAAGCGGGCGAGCGACCCGATGTTGCCTCTCAAGTGGTTTGGCACTCGCAACGTTGCCTTTCCGGTGGCGAGTCAGGCTCTGACAAATTTTGCATATATGGGTGGTTTTATGATCGTGCCGCAGTTGCTTGAGATTGGTCTGGGTTTTTCGACTTCGCACATTGGCTGGTTGATTATCGCTAGACCCCTCGTGTTTTCTCTGGTCGCCCCTTTTTCTGGCCGCATTGCAATGCGAATTGGTGAGCGCAATGCCGGCATTATCGGTGCCATAGCCGTGATGTTTTCGATGTTGCTGTTGTCGCAGATCAATCTGCAGTCTTCAGATTGGTTTATCGCCCTGGGTCTCTCGCTTTCTGGCATCGGACTAGGCATCGCTTCACCTGCTTTGACGGCGCTGCTTGCTAACTCGGTGGATGTTGCCGATCTTGGGGTTGCCAGTGCGGTGCAGCAACTTATAAATCAGATGGGTGCGGTCTTGGGCGCTGCGGTGATGGTCGGTGTGCATGAGGCGACTCTCAGTTCGGGGATAATTCGCAGTTTTTCATATGCGTTGTTGGCTGGCGCAATCTCAAGTGCCATCGGCATTTTCGCTGCGAGCGCCGTGCGTCGCACGCCGCTTCAAAGCCCGGTTGGCTAAACTTTAGGGGTCGCTAGTCGGCGGCGATCTGATGCGCGAGGTAGCTTTCTGAAGGTTTTGATTCCGCCAGGTAAGTCAGGCAAC
>CAYOVI010000077.1:0-7244 GCA_964407365.1 uncultured Ferrithrix sp. | reverse complement strand
CTTGACGGTGTCGACATCTTGGCTCTACCAACTTGGCAAAGAGCCGCGGCAGGTCTGCACTTGATCATGCAATATCCAACCGAGATACCGGGCGTGATGTTGCAAGATGCAATGTCTGCCGCACTTGATGCCCGCAAACGCGACACAACAAATTTGCGATCACAAATCGAAACTGAGTCACGCCGCATAGGTCTAGACGCCGAGCTCGTCGATCGCGCCATGAACGTAGATTTTTCAGGCGGTGAAAAAAAGCGTAACGAGACGGTTCAGTTGGCGGTGTTGCAGCCCAAGATTGCAATTCTTGACGAACTCGACTCGGGTCTCGATATCGACGCTTTGCGCGATTGTGCCCAGCGTGTCGAAGATGCGACACGCGAAATGAATCTTGGTGTGCTGGTGATTACGCACTACAGCAAACTATTCGAGCAATTGAAGCCCGACTTTGTGCATATTTTGACCAACGGGCGCATAGTCAAGAGTGCTGGCCCCGAACTTGCAGACGAACTTGAAGTCACCGGCTACGCGACATATGCCGACAAATAAAAATGGCGGGTAGTCCTTTCGGACCACCCGCCATTTTCTTAATTAACTATTGATTACTTGCTCTTTGTAAAGCCGACCTTTGTCCAGTCGATCGATGTGAAACCGAATGCGCCGAAGTTGGCAACATTCTTTGGCACAGCAACGACGTTATTGCGCTGGAACAATGTGATCGAGTGAACGAGCTTGTAGACCTCTTTGTCTGCATTGTTTGCAAGTTCACAACGCTTCTTGAGATCAAGAATGTTGTTCGCCTTGGCAAATGTTGCATCAATATCGGCACTACCGATATTTCCGAAGTTTTGGGCTCCGCCAACTTTGTAGATGTTTGGTGAGCTCGCAATTGGGAAGTTTGTGCCTACCCAAGCGAAGATCGCCATTTCAAAGTTTGATACCAGCACGTACTTGCTGAAGTAGTCAGCCGACGGAATCAAAGTCGGTACCAATTCGATACCTGACTCTTTTGCCATTGCTGTTGCAAGAAGCACAGTGTCTCGACGGTTGTCGTTACCGCTTGGGTAGATCAACTTGACCGAGAGGCGAGTGCCACCCTTGGCGCGAATGCCGTCTGCACCCTTGACCCAACCTGCATCATCGAGCAACTTGGCGGCCGCGGTGAGATTTCGCTTTCCGAGCGTGCCTGTGTTGTCTTGGTTGCACGCTGTGCCGTCAAGGAACACGTGGTTGTTGTTTGGCTTGACCTTCGGGTCAACGATGCCTTGAATTGCTGTCGCAATTTGTTGACGATCGATCGAAAGCATGATTGCTTGACGAACTGCAACTTCTTTCGTTGCTGCTGTTACCGGACCGAACGTGAAGTGCTCATGTGTTGGCGCTTTTGCAACGCGAACGCTGATCTTTGAGTTTTCACGGGCGCGCTTGAGTGCGTTTGTGTCGTTGCCGACGTCCATATAGTCGATTTCGCCGTTAAGCAATGCATCGATCTGGGCTGCCTGTGGCAACGCCTTGAAGATGATGGTGTCAAGCACTGGCTTGTCGCCCCACCATTTTGGGTCACGCTCAACGGTGATTGTTCGTGTCACTTTGTCGAGAGCAACAAATTTAAACGGACCAGCAGTTACCAATGGTGCTGCCTTCCATGATGTGTTGAAAGCCTCAGGTGTCGCAGTCAACGAAGCTGGCTTCAACGCACTGAAGAGTGGTTGCCAGTCTGGGTAGGTCTCACTGAAGGTGACGACGATTTCATTCGCAGTCTTGCCCTTCTTGACCGACTCAATTTTTTCGTATCCGGCGCTCGAGGTGATGTTGAAACCTTGGCCCGACTTCTTTTGAGCATTCCACATGCCTACGAAGTCTGCGAGACCAATTGTCTTGCCATCGCTCCACTTTGCTTTCGGGTTAAGTGTGTAAGTCACGGTTTGTTTTCCGTTTACACGACTTGCCTTGATGTCAAGTGCGTAGTTCTTGTCAATTTGAAGAACTGCGTTCTTGTCGAAATAGATGTAGCTCGGCAACATGGTGTTCATCACCTGGCTGCAGTTGAGCAAGTTGCCCTCAATTGCACTTGTGTTGAAGTTCGGGCAGATATCTACTTGAACAAAACGAAATACGCCGCCTTGCTTGAGATTTTCAACCGGAACTTCATTGATTTGACGCGAGCCGCCGTCTTTGGCTGCACCAGCAGGCGTCGACATACCGAATGGTGCGACGACCGCGCCGGCAATAGCCACAGCTATCACGCGCTTCATGAATTTATTCTTCATTTATTTCCCCTCTAGGTGGTTTTCCAGGGCAATCGCCACGGAATAAGTGCCTTTAAAACTAACAATGAAAATGCCGACTCATTCACTCTTATTTCGCTTATTGTTCATCATGGCTAATGCACTGATAGCCTGCAGATTTCTTAGTTTTGGCTAATTTAAAGGGTTTTAGAGGGGTAATCAATGTTGGGTTATATCGCAAGACGATTCTTGAACTTCGTCGTCTTGGTGCTCATCGCCTCATCATTGGGATACTTTTTGGCCTCTGTGGCCCTCAACCCCCGTGGCAATTATGAGGCCGCAAACCCGCCGATTCCCAAAGAATCGATCGACGCGGTTTTGAATCGCGGCAACGTGAACGACGAGGTGCCGTTCACCACCCGCTATGTGAAATGGGCGGGCAATGTTTTGCAGGGTGACTTCGGTGAAGACCTAGACCAGAACCGTGTCAACGAAGAATTTTCACGTCGAGTTTGGGTCAGTCTTCGACTGTTGATGCTTGGCACCGTGCTCGGTGCAACCATTGGCGTCATTGTTGGCGTGGTTAGCGCAGTGCGCCAGTATGAATTTTTCGATCGAAGCACGAGTCTTTTTGCTTATTTTATTTTGTCGACGCCCGTGTTCTTGTTGGCAATTTTGCTCAAGTTTTTTGGCATCAAATTCAACGATGCAATCGGATCAACTTTTTTCTTTACTCAAGGTGAATACACACCCGGCTTTAGTGGCTCGGCAATTGCCCGCTTCGGCGACCGTTTGCAGCATTTAATTTTGCCGACACTTTCAATTGCCCTCGGCAGCATCTCTTTTTATTCGCGTTACCAACGCAACACCATGCTCGACGTTTTGAGCAGCGACCATTTGCGCACTGCGCGCGCCAAGGGTCTGACCAAGCGTCAGGCCTTGTTCAAGCACGGCTTGCGTGTGGCGATTTCTCCGATGGCGACTTTCTTTGCCTACGGGTTTGGTCTGCTAATCGCTGGTGCAGCATTCACCGAAACCATCTATGGCTGGTATGGCATGGGTCAGTGGTTTATCGCCGCCGTTGCAAAAAACGACATCAACTCTGTGAGCGCAGTCGTTACTTTCACGGCAGTGCTCGTCTTGTTCTCTGGCTTTTTGGCCGACGTGATTTTGGCGATACTCGACCCGCGTGTTAGGGCGCGCGCATGACGACTGCTCAAAGTTCTGACGCAGCAGCAGTCGAGCGCATTTCTCGCGGGCAACTGATTCGCCGAAGGTTTTTTCGAAACAAGACGGCCGTGTTCGGTCTTGGTGTCATTGCTTTCATGTTTCTCTTTGCCTTCGGTGGCCCTTACCTTGGTCAATGGAATTATTCAGAAAGCGACTTTTCAAGTTTGCTCAAAGGTCCTTCTGCTTCGCATTGGTTCGGAACGACTCAAATTGGTGTCGACGTGTTTGCCCAAACAACTAGAGGTTTGCAAAAGTCGTTGATCATCGGTTTGTTGGTCGCAGTTTTTTCGACCGGCCTCTCGGCAATAGTCGGCGCTTTTGCTGGTTATCTGGGTGGTCGCTCCGACAAAGTGACCATGTGGTTTGTCGACCTCTTGCTCGTTTTGCCTTCGTTTTTGGTGTTGGTGATTCTTTCGCGTTTTTACCAAGGAAAGTCGTGGTTGTTGCTAGTTGTGGGTTTGACAATTTTCGACTGGATGATCACGGCCCGTGTTGTTCGCGGTCTGGCGATGAGCTTGCGTGAACGTGACTTCGTGCGCGCGGCGCGTTATATGGGCGTGCCAACGCGCAAAATCATTTTCCGACACCTCTTGCCAAACATGGCCTCGGTTTTGATAATCGCCGCGACGCTAAATGTTGGCGGGGCAATTTTGGCTGAGACCGGTTTGTCATATCTGGGTTTTGGTGTTGCTGCACCAGACGTTTCGCTCGGCACGCTAATCGCCGAGGGCACGGGTGCGGCGTTGACCTATCCGTGGTTGTTCATGTTCGCAGGTTCGATTCTCGTCTTGACGGTTTTGGCGGTCAGTTTCATCGGTGACGGTCTTCGAGATGCTTTCGACCCAGGTTCAATGCGAGTCAAAAAGAGCGTCAAATCATGAGCAATGCATTAATCGAGATTCGCAACCTCTCTGTTTCATTTCCGAGCGAAGTTGGCACGGTGCAGGCCGTTCGAAACGTCTCGCTTGACATTCGCGCAGGCGAAGTGCTCGGCATCGTCGGCGAATCGGGTTCTGGCAAAACCGTCACTTCACTTGCTGCAATCGGGTTGTTGCCCGAAAGCGCAACGATTTCGGGTTCGGTGATGTTCAACGGCATCAACCTGCTTGAACTCAACGACGACCAAATGTCGAAATATCGCGGCAATCAAGTTTCGATGATCTTTCAAGACCCGCTCTCAGCGCTCAACCCCGTGCACACGATCGGGCGTCAAATTGCCGAAGCATTGTTGATCCATAAAGATATTTCGACCGACGCGGCCAATAAGAGAGCGATTGAGTTGCTCGAGATCGTCGGCATTCCGCGACCAGCCGAACGAGCCCAGTCATATCCGCACGAATTTTCTGGCGGTATGCGTCAGCGTGTGATGATCGCACTAGCGATAGCCAATGAACCAAAAGTTTTGCTCGCCGACGAACCGACGACCGCTCTTGACGTAACCGTGCAGGCCCAGATTCTTGATGTTCTCAAAACTGCACGTGACATGACCGGTGCGGCAATCGTTTTGGTCACGCACGACCTTGGCGTTGTTGCGGGCATTGCCGACCGTGTGGCGATTATGTATGCGGGCAAAGTCGTAGAGGTGGGCTCGGTTGAAGAGGTTTATGCCCAACCTGCGATGCCTTACACAATTGGTTTGTTGCGATCGATTCCGCGTCTCGACGTTGCCTCAGGTTCGCGACTTACCTCGATTTCGGGCGCGCCAGTTTCGCCGGTGAATTTGCCGATCGGCTGTGCCTTTGCGCCGCGTTGCCCCGCAGCGAGCGATGTTTGCACGTCGGCAACGCCTGAATTAGTTGCACTCTCGCCAACACGAATGACCGCATGCACGCGACAGAGTGAAATCTTTGGTCTGCAAGATTCTGGCAAGCTGTTTCAAGAGGGGCCGGCACATGTCGCGGTCTCATCGACGAGCGATGCCATCGCACTCGAGGTTCGTGGCTTACAAAAAACGTTCCCTCTTTTGAAGGGCTCGCTAATGCGTCGCCGTGTCGGTTCGGTTTATGCCGTCGATGGCGTCGATTTGGTCTTGCGCCAAGGGCACAGCCTCGCCTTGGTTGGCGAGTCTGGTTGCGGCAAAACGACGACTTTGCTCGAGATTTTAAATATGGTCGCGCCCGAAGCTGGCACGATCACTGTTCTTGGTCGCAACGTTGAAAAACTTTCGAAGTCAGAGCGTCTCGAGATGCGAAAAGACCTGCAGATTGTCTTTCAAGACCCCTTTGCTTCGCTCGACCCACGCCTGCCAATTGGCGACGCAATCGCAGAACCGCTTGCAAACTTCGGCATGTCGCAACAAGAGCAAAACAAGCGGGTTGTCGAGTTGCTTGAACTCGTTGGTTTGAACAGCCAGCAGGCGAGCAAATATCCAAACGAGTTCTCAGGTGGTCAACGCCAAAGAATCGCAATCGCTCGGGCACTCGCGCTCAACCCAAAAATTATTGCACTTGATGAGCCCGTGTCTGCACTCGATGTCAGCGTGCGCGCAGGCGTGCTCAATTTGCTTGCTGAGTTGCAAGAAAAACTCAATTTGAGTTATCTGTTTGTCTCGCACGACTTGGCCGTCGTTCAACACGTGGCCGATGACATCGCCGTTATGTATCTCGGTTCGATCGTTGAGTCGGGTTCAGTGCGAGAAGTCTTTGCAAACCCCCGACATCCGTATACACAGGCGTTGCTGTCGGCGGTTCCGATTCCTGATCCGAAAGTTGAGCGCAATCGCAAGCGAATTTTGCTGCAAGGCGAGTTGCCGAGCCCGGCAAACCCACCGTCAGGCTGTCGTTTTCACACGCGCTGCCATGTTCGTGCGACTTTGTCACCTGAACTTGCCGCACGATGCGCAAGCGAGAGGCCCGCGTTGGTTGCAGGCAAACATAGTGCCGTCGCCTGTCACGCACCGCTCAACTAGTCACGATCAATCGACGCAATCTAAGGTTGTCGCGTGACGAATGCGTGGCAACAAGTTGACGGGGCGCTTTACAAGAAATTCGAGTTCGCAAATTTTGTCGAAGCATTTGCGTTCATGACAAAAGTCGCCGCGGTGGCCGAAGCGCATAATCATCATCCCGATTGGTCGAATAGTTGGAATATCGTCGAGATTTCTCTTCTCTCGCATGACAAGGGTTCAATCACAAAGCGTGACCACGATTTGGCCAAGGCAATAGACGAACTGTTGGCCTAAAAGACATGTACAGCGTTTTCAAACAAACCAAGCGCTTTCCTGGGGGTTGGGTGCTCGGGGCTTGTTTCACCCTGCTGACAATTTCGTCGGGTCTCGGTTTTTACGGGCTTGCTGTTTATCTGCAGGCCTTCAGCCGTGAACTCGGCTGGTCAGTTTCTTCGATTTCGCTTGCCACAACTTTCTTTTTCTTCGTCGGCGGTGTTTCGGGCATTCCGATCGCCAAATTCATCGCCAAAAACGATGTGCGAATCATGATCGTTGGCGGGGCGATTCTGGCGTCGCTCGCACTTTTTTCGATGCGTTTTGTCGAGCATCGCTGGCAACTATTCGTCGTCTACTGCTTTTATGCTCTCGGTTGGTCGGCGTGCGGAATGGGTCCGGTGACAACTGTTGTCACGCGGTGGTTTCAGGTTCGCCGAGCAAGCGCACTCGCTATTGCCTCAACTGGCTTGTCGATGGGCGGCATCGTTGTGACGCCATTTATCAAGTGGATTCTCGACTCGCGGGGCATTTACGACGGGTCACCTTGGCTGGCGCTCATTTGGTTTTTTGGCACGGTGCCGGTCACTCTTTTGTTGTTGCGGGCATTTCCGCAACCATATGGGTGGATG
>CAYOVI010000076.1:0-7377 GCA_964407365.1 uncultured Ferrithrix sp. | reverse complement strand
TTAGAGCATTGCAAGGTTTCAAAACCATTTTGATCGTGGCTCATCGCCTTTCGACCGTGCAGCACTGCGACCGGGTCTACAAAATTGAGGATGCGAAGATCGTCGGTGAAGGCACCCTCGACCAACTCACAAAATCAGCTAGTTAACGAACTAGATACGACTAGAGGTCGCGCAGGGCGGGCAGTGAGACTGTTAAAACAGCCACGACGATAAACAAGGCGGCACAACAAACAAAGGTTTGTTGAAGACCAAAGCCATCGACGGCCAAGCCGACAACTAATTGACCAATCGGTGGGGCGGCGTAAAGCGCCGACATCTGCACGCCGTAGACCCGGCCCTGCATCTCGGTTGGCACACGTATCTGAATGAGAGTGTTCCATAATGGGTTGAACGGGCCCCAAATCATGCCCATCAAAAAACCCGCAAAGATAAACACCGCAGTGGGTGGCAGCCAGATCATCGGCATCACCGCAAAAGCCACGCCAACCATCACGCCACGCAAAATTGCATAGCGCGAAAAGCGGCGTGCTATAACACCAAAACTGAAGGCGCCAAGCACCATGCCACTAGCAAGCGCAGTCATTGTTGCGCCTAACCCGCCGGCATTGCCTAGTCGCTCGAAATGAACTGGCAAGATCACCATTTCAATTGGCATGTAGACCGCAGAGGTGAACATAAAAATAATCGTCAGACTAAAAAGCCCACGGTCGGCATGAAGTGCGTGAAAACCAGCGATTGTTGACTGCCAAAAGTTCTCTCGATGTGGGTTGTTATCTTTCGAGACTTGTGCAGATTCTTCGTCTTTCATCAGCATGATGCTTGCTGAGGCAACAAAAAATAAAAAACTAGTCGTCAACATTGCGTCGACAGGGCCGACGAACTTGATCAGTGCCGCTCCAATTGCGGGGCCAATTGCCCAGCCGACGGCGAACAACCCTTCGTGGCGACTATTGGCAGTTTCTAGTTTGATCGCCGATGCCGTTGCCGCATTTGGAATTAGGGCTTTGCGCGCGGTGTGGCCTGCTGGGTCAAAAACTGCCCCCAATACGGCAAGCACAACAACCCACGAATAACTAAGCGAGCCAACACGATCGACGAGCACGAACAACAGCACCGAGGCCGCCGAAAGAATATCGGCATAGACAGAAACCTTGCGTCTTCCGACGCGGTCGATCATCGTGCCGACAAATGGCGACACGATGATGCCTGGCAACATCACCAACGCACCGAGCAGACCGGCCGCACTGGGCGAGTTGGTGAGTTCAAGCACCAGCCAGGGCACGGCAATCATCACGATGCCGTTGCCGATGCCCGATGAAACGTTCGAGACCTGCAGCAGCCAGAAAGAAATTAAGCGACGCAATTTCTTGCTATCGCCAGCTCAAAAGTTTTTCGAGATCTCCAAAATCAAAAGGTCCGGCACAAGTCAAGATCACATGTTCGGCACCGACTTGTTTGTATTGCTCAAAAATCTCTTGTGTCACTTCTTTTGGATAAATCGCCACCGTGCGCTCGATCTCGCGCGGGTTACGGCCGACCTTCGCACACCATTCATCAAGAATCTGAATTTTCTTCCCATAGCTTTCTGGCGGGCCGAAATAGTTGTATTGGTCGGCAAATTGTGCGACGAGACGCAACGTGACTTTTTCGCCACCGCCGCCGATCATGATCGGCATTTTTCCGCGCACCGGCTGCGGGTTCAATTTCGCTAATCGTGCCTGAATCACCGGTAAACCGGCTTCAAGCAATTTCAATCGCTCAATCGCGGTGCCAAAGTGGTAACCATATTCTTTGTAGTCACGCTCGAACCAGCCCGAACCGATGCCGAGCACGAAACGACCCTCACTGATGTGGTCAATCGTGCGTGCCATGTCGGCCAATAATTGCGGGTTGCGATAAGTAAAACACGAAACCAAAGCACCAATTTGAGCGTGGCACGTGTCGGCAGCCATTGCGGCAAGCAACGAATAACATTCGAAATGACTTGCCTCAGGGTCGCCTGACAAAGGATAAAAGTGATCCCATGTCCAGATACTGTCGACGCCCATCGCATCTGCCGTGCGCCATGCGTTGCGCATGTCTTTGATATTTGTGGCCTGAGGCCAAAGTTGCACACCAATCTTCATAGTCAGACTTTACAACTAGTATCTGGTACCTGGCGTATCGCAATTTTTTGGAGGGTTATCGTGCGCATCAAAAAATCATTTCTCGCAACAGCGCTCGGGTTCTCACTTATCGCCGGTTTTGCCCAAGTGCCAACTGCGGGCGCAGTTGTTGAGTGGGCGCTGACCGAAGACGCAGTCTCACTTGGTCTCACAGGTGTTTCGCCACATGTCGAGCGCACGGGAAATATCGACCGACTTTGGTATCCAGGTGGACTCGCCGGCACTGCGGTTTCTGACTGCAACGATGCTGGTTCGTGCACGAGTGTTGCGATAACGGGTCGATTGGGCAACGACTTCACGGCAATCACTTTGCCCAGTGGTTCACGTCGTGCCTATTTCGTCGAGATTACGCCAGGTGCCAACACGAAGTCGGTGTCGTCTGCGCCATGTTTGAGCACGGCGTGCACATCGGTTGGCACTTCAACAGTTGCCGCGAGTGCACTTGTGGTGTCACAAACCGAAAAGGCTTGGGGTGTGCCAGATGCCGTGCTGACACCCGACGGAAAAGTGCGTCTCTACGTTGTCGAATCACCAACCCTGAATAGCAGCTGCCCCGAGAAAGTCGCCAGTTATATATCCAGCGACGGCATTTCATTTACCAAAGAAGCTGGCTGGCGTCTTGAAGGTGGTTATGTCGACACAGAGGTTCTGCGTGCCAAAGATGGCGACTGGGTGATGGTCATGGCTGACGGGCCTGGTTGTGGCGATCGAGTTCAGAAACTTTACATGTCAACCTCGAATGACGGCTTGACCTGGGCAAAGCCCCAAAAGATCTCGGGCTCTGATCTGAGTCGACTCGACCCAGCAGGTTACGAAGTGTCAACGAACGTGTTTCGCATTTATTATGCGACAACTCCAGCCGGGGGGTTGGGTGACGTCACCTACACGATCAAACGAGGCTCTATTGCGATCAAACAGTCATCATCTGAAGTCGCGGTAACTGGTGGCAAGAATACGGCAGGCGCCAAGACAACCATCACATGCGTGAAAGGCAAGACCACCAAGAAAGTCACCGGCCTAAACCCAAAGTGCCCGAGTGGCTTCAAAAAGAAGTAGAAACTCTCGTCTGAAAAATAATCCGAGAGTTCGTGATCAAAACAAAAACGGCGGGCCCGAAGGCCCGCCGTTTCTGATTAACTTTTAATTTTGACTATTTGAACCACTCAGACCAGGTTGCTTTGTTTGCGGCGATCCACTCTGCAGCGATTTCAGATGCAGGTCGACCGTCAATTTCAACAGGTCCCAGAGTTGACAACTGATCTTCGGTTGTGAACTTGAAGTTCTGGAAGAACTTGAAAACCTTGGCATCTTTTGCCTCAAGTTTTGCCGAAGCAACTTTGAACAGCACGTCTTCTGGGTAGTCGCCGTCGCACTTGTCAGTTTCTGTTGCGCAGTCAACTGTTGGCTTTGGCAACGCGATGTTCTTCAGACCATATTTGCCCACGGCTGCTGATGGCATCCAGTAATACATCAAAACTGGTTTGCCTGCTTCGGTTGCCGCGATGATCTCTGCTTGTGTTGCGGCTTCAGAACCTGAGTATTGAACCTTGAAGTCGAGCTTCAAGTTCTTGACGATCGGTTCTTCATATTGTGAGAACGATGGGTCCATGCCCAAGACTCGGCCTTGTGCGCCTGTAGCCGCAGTTGCGAATGCTTTGACAACTTCTGGGTCTTTCAAACCTTCCCAAGATGAAAGTTGTGGAAACTGCTCAAGCGCGTTTGGCGTCACGAACCAGCCGATCTTGCCGATTGCACCAAGTTCACCCATCTTTACAACTGAGCCGTCATCCACGAATGCCTGCTCTTCTGCGGTGAAACCCGAAGGCCACACTTCTACGTTGGCATCGATGTCGCCTGTCGACATGCCGGCAATCATTGCGTTTTCATCAATATCGACGATCTCGACTGGGTTGCCCAAATTTTCTTCGATCAATTGCTTGACAATTTCAGTTTCGATCGCTGAGGCAGTCCAGTTGTTGCGCGCGATTCTGATTGTCTCAGTGCCGCCGGCACTGCCATCATCGCTGCCGCCGCATGCGGCCATTAAAAGCGCACCAACCGACACTAAGCCGATGGCCAATCTCTTATTTCGTAATCCCATTTTTACCCCTTGGTCTTTGGTTTTGATTACTTGGCGCCCCGAACGAGGCTCAACCAACCCTAGCAAGCCCAATCGGGCCTTGGTTAAGCACTGATAGGTGGCACTATTGTTTCGTCAATGAACACTGGTGGCCTGCCGGCAATCAATTTGCGTCACGTCTGGAAGGTTTTTGGTTCTGGTGACAGTTTTAGAACAATTGATCTGGCAATTAGCGGGGCATCTCGGGCCGAAATTTTAGAGCAAACTCATCAGACGGTGGCCGTTCGCGATGTTTCGTTCACTGTTGCCGAGGGTGAAACCTTCGTTGTGATGGGTCTATCGGGTTCGGGAAAGTCAACTCTGATTCGTTGCTTGTCGAGATTGATAGAGCCCACACAAGGTGAAATCAGGCTCGGTGGTGACGATCTCTTGGCAATGGATGAAAACCAACTTCGGCAACTTCGTCGTGGTCGCATGTCGATGGTGTTTCAGCACTTTGGCCTGTTTCCGCACCGCAAAGTTATCGACAACATCGCATATGGCCTTGAAGTGCAGAATGTCGACAAGCCGACGCGACTTGCACGAGCCAAAGAGATTTTGCACACCGTGGGTCTCGACGGCTGGGCCGATCACTTCCCACAGCAGCTTTCAGGTGGCATGCAACAACGCGTTGGGCTAGCGCGTGCACTTGCTGTCGACCCGCAGATTTTGCTGTTTGACGAACCGTTCTCGGCACTCGACCCATTGATACGCAAAGAAATGCAAGACGAACTGATTAGGTTGCAAAAAACAATGCAGCGCACGATCGTGTTCATAACCCATGATTTTGCCGAGGCACTTCGACTTGGCGATCGAATTGCGATCATGAAAGACGGCTCGTTCGACCAAATCGGCACGCCCGAAGAAATTGTTTCGAGGCCTGCCACACCATATGTGCGCGAGTTTGTCAACGACGTGCCGCGCGCAAAGGTTCTCAGCGTCAAGTCGGTGATGGTTGCCAGTCGACCCATGACCGACGGTCGCGTTGTCAATGAGTCTGCAAAGATCGAGGCGGTCATTCCGATGCTGCTCGAGCATGATGAACCGATAACGGTGCTCGATGCCAATGGTCAAGCAATTGGTGTGGTCAATCGCGAGAGCGTGGCAAACATATTGCAAGCCGAGCAAAAATGAAACGCCGGCTAGGTGCTCTGTTCATAGTTTTATTTCTTGCCCAGACCTTTGGCACTCGTGGTTTTCCAGATTCGTTGAATATCGGTCTTGCTGAGCCGATCACAAATCTGCAGTCTTGGGTGCGCAAAAATCGCAGCAGCAATTGGTCTTTTGAATATTTTTTCAATCCGTTGATCTCGATCGTCGAATTCGGCATCGATCTGGTCGAGTCTGTGTTCACCTGGTTGCCGTGGTTCGTGCCGGCAATCATCGTGTTTGCGATAGTCGCGCGCACGAGAAGATGGGGTTTGGCGACTTTCACGGCGTTCGCAGTCGTTTATCCGGGTCTCGTGGGTGTTTGGTCACAGAGCATCGTCACAATTTCTTTGATGGCCGTGGCAGTCTTTATCTGCGTGTTGGTCGGCGTGCCACTTGGCGTGTTGGCTGCGTTTAACGATCGAGTTGAGTCGATTTTGCGACCGATTTTGGATGGCATGCAGACAGTACCGGCGACGGTCTATTTGATTCCGATCGTCTTGTTTTTCGGCATTGGCCCCGCGCCAGCGGCAGTTGCCACCGTGATTTATGCCTTGCCGCCGATGGTTCGGTTGACAAAACTTGGCATTCAGCAAGTGCCAAGGTCTGCAGTCGAGGCCGCCCAAATGTTTGGCGCAACAAAGCGTCAGATTTTGGCAAAAGTTCAGTTGCCTCTTGCCGTGCCATCGATCATTGCCGGCATCAACCAGACGGTGATGATGGCGCTTGGCATCGTCGTGATCGCAACGCTCGTCGGCGCGGGCGGGCTTGGTCAAGAAATCAATCAAACTGTTCGTCGCCTCGAACCCGGTCGTGGGCTGGTCGTCAGCCATGCAGTTGTTGCAGTTGCACTCGTGCTCGACCGTGTGAGCATGTCGCTTGTCTCGACACCAGGTGTCAAACGCGTCATCTTGTCGCGCAACACGCTTTATACGGCGCTCGCGGGTTTGGTTGCAGCGACGCTTGTCGGTCGACTTTTGGGTTGGGTCGAGTTTCCATTTTCGTGGGGCACATCGTTTGCTGATCCGATTGACACGGCCTTCAAATGGTTTCGCACGACCTTTGATGTCGTGACTCGACCGTTCAACGATTTCATTGTGCGCGAAGTTCTCATTCGTGCACAAACACTTTTCAACGAGACGGTCACATGGCAGGCGGTTGTCGTCGTGGCTGCGGCGTTTGCTTTTTACGTTGCCGGCTGGAAAATGTCGGTTTTCACAGCATGCGGCGTCACATTCATCGGTCTAACTGGCAGGTGGCTTGATGCCGTCGATACTCTCACGCAAACAGTCGTCGCCGTGGTGATTTCAATTTTGATCGCGTTACCTATCGGCATCTGGATAGGGCGCCGTCCGCGCATTGAGGCGATCATTGCACCGGTGCTCGATGCGTTTCAAACGATTCCGAATTTGGTTTATGCAATTCCATTCGTGATGATATTTTCGGTCGGGCCAGTGCCGGGCATAGTCGCCGCGGTGGTTTACGCAATTCCGCCGGGCATTCGTCTCACGAGTCTTGGCATTCGACAGGTGAACAACGAGTCAATTGAGGCAGCAATTACGTTTGGCGCAACTCAACGCCAAGTCTTGTGGGGTGTGCGCGTGCCGTTGGCCATGCCGTCGATAATTTTGGCAATCAATCAAATGGTGATGATGGTTTTGGCGATGGCAATCATTTCAGGCATGGTCGGTGGTGGTGGCCTTGGCTATCGGTCAATTGAGGCTCTCACCGGGCCAGATTCGGGCCTCGGGGTAGAAGTCGGCCTAGCAATTGTGATCATGGCAACGATTCTTGATCGTTTGTTGCAGGCAACTGCTCGCCGCTTGCAAGCCCCCGTGGCTATCTAACTATTGAGATTGATCATCACGTGCTTGATGCGCGTGTAGTCGTCAAGGGCATAAGCAGACAAATCTTTGCCATAACCCGACTTCTTGTAGCCACCAT
>CAYOVI010000075.1:0-7425 GCA_964407365.1 uncultured Ferrithrix sp. | reverse complement strand
ACAATCGAGGACTCTTCTGGAAGCGAAAGGGCTACATCACCTTTGCAATTTGCATTGCGCTCACTTGGTGGCTGACGGCAGCAACGGGCGTTAGTCAGACGCTTTCATTTACTCGTGCAGACTTGCCGGGCATCACGTTTACTTGGCCATTGTTTGTCGTCTGGACTGCTTTGATGGTTTGGGGCACATCGAACGCTGTAAATGTCACCGACGGACTTGACGGTCTGGCTGCTGGATCTGCCTCATTTGGTTTTATCGCATTCACAGTGGTTGCCTATTGGGCTTTCAGAAATCCCCAGTTTTATGGCGATGTCGTCAACCCTCTCGATCTTGCCGTGCTTTCTGCTTCATTGGCAGGAGCATGTGGTGGTTTTCTTTGGTGGAATGCCGCGCCGGCTCGAATCTTCATGGGTGATGTTGGCGCACTTGGTCTGGGCACCGCGCTCGGCCTGCTTGCCGTAACGACTAACACCCACTTGTTGCTTCCAATTATTTGCGGAATCAATGTCATCGAGGCTGGTTCAGTCGCAGTGCAGATGGGCGTTTTCAAGGCGTCTGGTCGCAAAAAACGTCTCTTCAAGAATTCACCGATACATCACCACTTCGAACAAAGTGGATGGCCAGAGACGACTGTGATTATCCGCTTTTGGATAATTTCTGCGATCTGTGTCTCGACTGCCGTGGCGGCTTTTATCGCCGACTTCACCAATCTGCAAAATCTTTACGGACTGCGTCGTTGAGATGACAACGACCCTTGTCTACGGTCTTGCAGTCGCAGGTCGTGCAGTGGCCACCGAATTGTCGCTTCGAGGTGAAAAGTTGGTTTTGGTCGACGATGTTCAAACCGAGAGCAGTCAAGAATTTGCCCGAAGCCTCGACAGCCGAATCTATTTTCGACCAAGTGAAACCGAGCTCACTTCGATTATCAAGAAGGTAGATCGTGTGGTGCCTGCGCCTGGGGTGTCCGAAAAGCATCAACTATTTACTCTGTCGAAACGAGCACAAAAACCCATGATGTCAGAAATTGAACTGGCCTATCAGTTTGAGCAAAAAAATCCGCCGATCCGACCCATGGTTGCCGTGACCGGCACCGACGGAAAGACAACCACGACTCTCATGGCTAGCGCAATTTTAAACTCTGCCGGACATAAGTCGATGGCTGTTGGCAATACTGAGACGCCGTTGATCTCGGCGTTGCGCACCGATGCCCAGGCGTTTGCCGTTGAGTGCTCGAGTTTTCGATTGGCTCTGACACAAACATTTCGAGCCAAAGCTGCGGCATGGTTGAATTTTGCACCCGATCACCTGGATTGGCATTCGTCGATGAGTTCATATGAGTCGGCCAAGGCAAAGATCTGGGCTCACACCTTGCCTTCAGACGTGGCAGTCGTGCCGAGTGGTAATGATGTGATTCTGGCCCACGCCAAAAAGTCGAGTGCACGAATCGTGAGCTTTGGTGGTCAGTCAGGCGACTATCACGCGTTGAACGGTGTGCTTATGGGCCCAAGTGGTGAGATCATGCATTCAAAAGAGATGTCAAGAAGTTTGCCTCACGACATAACGAATGCGTTGGCTGCTGCGGCGATCACGATTGAGTCTGGCTTGGCTAGCCCAAGTCAAGTCGCTGACGCTTTGTCTAATTTCGTCAACGCCGCGCACCGCATCGAGTTTGTCGCCAACGACAATGACATTCGATGGTTCAATGACTCGAAAGCGACTAGCCCACATGCTGCTTGCGTTGCTCTTAAATCTTTCGATTCAATCGTTTTGATAGCCGGTGGCAAGAACAAAGATCTAGACCTTTCTTTGATGGCCAAGGATGCAAAAAATGTGAGAGCAGTGGTCGCTATCGGAAGCTCAGCAGCCGAAATCGTCTCTGCATTCACTGGCCTCTGCGAGGTCAAGGTAGCAAATTCGATGCATGACGCAGTCGAATGTGCAAGTCGTTTCGCCAAACCTGGCGATGTCGTGCTTTTGTCGCCTGGTTGCACGAGCTTTGACTGGTACAAAAATTATGGCGAACGCGGAACAGATTTTAAGAATGAAGTGCAAAAATTAATTGACAAGCGTACAAAGCGTTAAAAGGAGCAACATGAGCACTGCAACCTCGGCACCAAGAACAGACAAAACTTTGACCCTCGCACAGCGTCGCCGAGCCGTGCTTGACCAGGGTGGCTTGTTGTCGTCACGTCGCGTCGCTCAAAAGCCAGCCAACAACGTATTTTTCATGATTCTGGTCACCGTTCTGACGCTCGTCGCGCTGGGTCTGATCATGGTCATGTCGTCGTCGTCGATCGTGGCTTTGAATCGAGGTCTTTCGCCGTGGTCGATGTTTTTCAAGCAGTTGATGTGGGCAAGTGTTGGCAGTCTTGGAATGGCATTTTTCTTTCGCTTTCCATATTCGATGTTGCGACCCTTTGTTTTTCCTGTGTTTGTCGGGCTGTGCGGATTAATGTTCTTGCCATTCGCCCCGAACATCGGTGTGAGCACCAACGGTGCTCGAGCGTGGGTGGCAATCGGACCAGTCGGCTTTCAGCCCTCAGAGTTTTTGAAACTCGGTCTGTTGGTTTATTGCGCCAATCTTCTCGGTCGACGCCACAAAGAAGTCACTGATTTTGCCCGCACGAGCCGGCCAGTTATTGGAGCACTGGCCGTATCGGTTTCGCTTTGTTTGATGCAACGCGACTTGGGTGGTGCAATCGTCATGACTTGCATCGTTTTGACAATCATGTGCATGGCTGGCATACCGATGCGAATAGTCAATTCGCTTGCGGCAACCGGAGTGTTTGCGGCCTTGGTTTTTACGTTGATGACTTCTTCGCGACGCAATCGTTGGACAGCATTTCTCAACTTGGATGAAACGAAAGGGTCATTTGGTTATCAAGTCTGGCAATCGCTGCTTTCTATCTCTAACGGTGGGGTCTCGGGTGTTGGGGTGGGCGCCGGCACGGGCAAATGGGGCTATGTACCACTTGCTCATAGCGACTTTATTTTTTCAACTATCGCCGAAGAGATGGGTCTCATCGGCGTTGCCGCGGTTATCGGGGGATTCTTGACTCTTGTGGTATTTGGTTTGAAAGCAGCTCTAGGTGCCGAAGAAAGATTCGGAGCACTTCTCGCAGGTGGTGTCACCATGTGGTTTGCGATTCAGGCGGTAATCAATATCGGTGGTGTGACCGGATCAATGCCAGTGACAGGATTAACACTGCCGCTCATTTCATATGGGGGAAGCTCGTTGTTGGCATGTATGGCAGCTGCTGGTCTGTTGCTTAATGTCGCGCGTAATATGAAGTGAGAACTCCCCACAAGTAGAGCCCTTTGACTTTGACCCAACAACCTGTCTTTGCCGTCATCACAGGTGGTGGCACAAGTGGTCACGTCATCCCGGCGCTCGCGATCGCTGAATTGCTCGAAGATTCTGGGCTTTCAAGAGATCTTTTGCATTTCGTTGGCTCGACATCTGGAATCGAAACCAGCCTCGTGCCACCCACGGGTTTGGCAATGTCTTTGTTGACCGTGCAGGGTTTTCGTCGGGGCGTTTCACTGACAAGCTTGAAGCGCGGAATTCAGACCATCAAAGTTCTGCGCAACGCAACTCGCCAAGCAGAATTGTTGCTCGGTGCTTTGCGGCCTCTCGTGGTTGTTTCGGTGGGTGGTTATGTGAGCGTGCCCGCCACCAGGGCGGCCAAGAAGTTGAATATTCCCGTTGTCACCGTTTCTTACGATCGCAAACCAGGTCTTGCAACCAAAATTCAATCTCGAAGTGCCGCCGTAAGTGCAGTCGCATATCTTCCGTCGCAACTGAAAAATGCAAAGCTCACGGGCGCCCCAGTGCGAAGATCTTTACGAAATCTGAACGTGCAAGCAACCAGAAACAGCGCTCGCAATCGACTTTCTGTGCCGACGGGTCGCAAGATTATTTGTGTTACGGGTGGTTCGTTGGGTTCAGCAAAACTAAATTCGGTGGCAAAGTTACTGGTTGAAAACAACCAGAGTCGCGACGACCTTTGCATCATTCATCTGACCGGTCAGCGATACATTGCCGACGACCTGCCGCTGCTCGATCAGGATGCAAAAATCCTCTATCGTCGCCTTGAGTCGACCGCAGAGATGCAAGATGTCTATAGCGCCTCAGATCTTGTCATTGCCCGCGCAGGTGCCAGCACCGTGGCAGAGATTGCAACCATTGGTATCGCCAGTGTTCTCGTGCCGTGGCGCCAGGCTTCAGAAGATCACCAAACTGCAAATGCCAAATGGCTTGGCGATCTCGGAGGGGCTGTGGTCGTGGACGAAAATTCTTCTTCAAGTCTTCAGATTGCCCAGATCGCAATTGATTTGATCGATGATTCTGCAAAGTTACGACGGCTTTCGGTGGCGGCACACGAGGCCGGCAAACAGCATCGTGAAACGTCAATTGCGAAAGTTATTTTTGAAGTTTCGTCTCAACGCAATCACCCGATCGACCTAAAGACCGTTCGGCGCATTCATGTGGTTGGCGTGGGTGGTCCGGGAATGTCGGCAATCGCCACGGTTTTGGCCGAGATGGGCCACAAGGTGTCTGGCAGTGACATTCGCCGTTCAGATCTGACCGATCGACTCGAGCGTCTTGGTATAGCCATAAATATCGGTCATGATCCGAAAATTGTCACGGGTTGTGATTTTGTCACAGGTTCACCTGCAATCGCCGCGTCAAACGTCGAATATCAACAGGCCAACAAATTTGGTATTCGGGTTCTTCGGCGAGCGGAGATTTTGGCAGCAATCTGTGCTCGCACAACGAGCATTGGTGTGGCGGGCACGCATGGCAAGACAACCACCTCGTCGATGTTGGCAACAATTTTGAGCAAGGCCGACAAGAACCCGAGCTTTTTGATTGGTGGAGATTTGGTCGCTTTTGATCGCGGTGCAAAGTGGACAAACGGCAATTTGTTCGTGGTTGAAGCCGACGAAAGCGATGGCACACACGAACGCTTGCCGTTGGCGGCGACAATTCTGACCAACGTCGACGTCGACCACCTAGATCACTTCAAAACACACGTTGCAATTGAGCAGAGTTTTTCTAGGTATATCGGCAATATTTCTGGTCCTCGAATCTTGTGCGCCGATGACCCTGTTTGTGCGTCGCTTGCCAAGCAGCTCGGAGCAATTACCTATTCGATCAAGGGCGATTCATTAGCCGACTTTTTGGCAACCCAGATTCGATTCAAAGGCGGAAATGCGTCGTTTGTCGTCGTTCAAAATTTTGGCACCCACAAAACTGAAATTGGCAGAGTCAATCTGCCCTTGCGCGGTATGCACAACGTGAGCAACGCCCTCGGGGCAATTGCCATGTCGATGCAGTTTGGCGTTCAATTTGACCAAGCGGCTGATGCGCTAAGCATTTTTGGCGGGGTGGCTCGAAGGTTCGACATTCAGGGTCAAGACGGTGGTGCAACATTTGTCGACGATTATGCACACCTGCCAAATGAAATCGCCGCGGTCTTGTCTGGGGTGCGCGATGAATCTGACAAATGGTCGCGAGTGGTCGCGGTATTTCAGCCAAATAGATTCAATCGAATGTCGCAAATATCGCATCTCTATGCAAATTCGTTCGTGGACGCCGATCTTATTGTTGTTACCGATATTTATGCCTCAGGCACCCAACCGATCGCAGGCGTGACTGGTCAGCTCGTTGTCGATGCAGTTGTTGCAGCGCACCCGCAAGCGCGAATCGTTTACAAACCCGAGCGTGCAGATCTCGTAGAATTTTTGGCAGATGAAATCAAATCAGGCGATTTGTGTGTCTCGATGGGCTGCGGAGACATCGCCACTTTGCCAAGCGAAGTGATTGCGCGTCGTCGGGGTACTTTACATTGATTTCAGATTTGAATCGTCCAAGTGACAAAGACCTGAATCGTTTCGCCGGGTTGCTCGGCGATCGCATAACCAAAGACGAACCAATTGGCCCCTATACGACATATCGGGTCGGGGGCTCGGCGTCTTTGTTCATGCGCGCCATGAGCATGGATGATCTGCATGCCGTATCGCGAGCATTGGCAAAAGTGAACATACCCGTGTTGGTCCTGGGTCGGGGCAGCAACATGTTGGTGAGCAGTGCTGGATTCAGGGGCTTGGCAATAACTCTGGGACCATTTTCCGAGAAAATTGTTCTGCCGAATGCTGAACAAGAGCCGATTCTTGTCGTCGGGGCGATGGCTTGGCTGCCGGTAATTGCAAGGCAAAGTGTCGCCGCAGGTTTGAGAGGTTTTGAATGGGCAGTGGGTGTGCCGGGTTCTGTTGGCGGTGCAGTGCGAATGAACGCTGGTGGTCACGGAGCCGACATGGTCGCTTCGCTTTTGAGCGTGCGACTTTTTCATCTGAAGCTCGGCATCGAGGCCAATGTCTCGGCGGCAAACCTGGGTTTGAGATTTCGGGGCTCAGACCTGAGCGACCAACACATCGTCATTTCGGCAAATTTGCGTCTGTCACGCGGAGACAAGGCTGAAGGTGAGGCGCGCTTGGCCGAGATCATCAAGTGGCGGCGAGAAAATCAGCCAGGCGGTCAAAACGCTGGCTCAGTTTTTGTAAATCCGGTTTCGGGTGCAATGTCGGCGGGTGCACTCATAGACAATCTTGGTCTTCGTGGCCATCGAATTGGCACGGCAGTAGTTTCAGAAAAACACGCAAATTTTATTCAGTCCGACGAAGACGGCAATGCCGACGACGTGGTCGAACTCATGACGTTCGTTCGTCAACGTGTTGCAGAGACGCACGGGGTCGAGCTTCGAAGCGAAATTCGACTCGTGGGCTTTTCTTCGGTGGTTTCAAGTCAGGCTGGTGCGATCGAACAAACAACAGTTGGGTCCAACTCACGACTTGAATCTGCATTCGGTCTTGACAACAACACCGACCTGTCGATACCGGTGCCAACATTTCCCGAGCAGTTGTCTGACGAGGTTTTGGCAGAACTCAAGGACGCTTTCGAAGGCGACTCAACACCGACCGGAAATTTGCGGGTGATCAAACCCAGTGACCCAAGCCAATCGAGAGAAGAGCCAAGTTCGCAGACCAAAGAGACAACCAGCACTTCGCTGACTCTCAAGACGAACAACGGTCGAATCGTAATAGTCGACGACGATCTTCGGTTGCCAGTTGATTCAGACAACCCCATCGATGAGTTGACAAGTTCGGTAAACGTCGCGCCAACATCTGACCCGAGCAACATTATTCGAGACTCACGTTTAGATGAGCGTCGTCGTGAGGTGATCAAAAAGATCACATCAAATCGCAGACGATTGGTCGGTGCCGCCTTAACGGTCGTCGGTGTCGTCGCGCTCGTTTTGATCGTTCTCGCATCTCCGATAATCGGGGTGCGCAAAATCGAAATCGAGGGCGCCAAATATGTGAGTGCCGACCTAGTTATCGCAGTCGAAAAATCTCTGGATG
>CAYOVI010000074.1:0-7499 GCA_964407365.1 uncultured Ferrithrix sp. | reverse complement strand
GGTATTAATCGTTGCGTGCCCAAATTTCTCGAATCTTTGAGTCAGGGTCGCTTAAAATTTCAGTAGAAGTATCTATTCGAAGTGTCGATCTAACCGAAGCGTCATATTTTGGCCACGAGACCGAACCAAAGTGCGCATAGCTGATTAGTTCGGTGGTGAAATGTTTAGATATTGATTTGCGAATCGGCTCAGAACCGGTGAACATCTCAACATTTGGTTTGTCTAGATTGTCAAACATAAAAGGCAAATCGAGCGCATGACAACAGCCGAGAACACCATCAAAAACCGGCGATGGCCACGTAAACCAGTACATCCATGTCGGAGTGCGCGTTGAGCGAATCTCGCTCAAACGCCACGCGGGAAACCTGAAATTTTGATCAGTTTGCATTGCAGAGACCATCTGAGATGGGGTCAAAGAATCGAATGCTTGCGAATAATTTTGCCAGGCGTCGTGGGCTACTTGGCCAAAAACTTTTTCGAACTGAGCTCGAGCTTCTGGTTCGGTCAAATTAGCAGCCTGGGCATTGAGGGCTGACCAGAGTCGGTTTTCGTCTCGATTCGTGCCTACAACCAATGGTTTGCCCGATATTGCAGATGCTTCGTTAACATCCGTCGGCAGCGCGGTGCCGCCCCGTGTTGGCGAAAACGTAGTGATGTAATTTTCGACATCCAAAAACATCAATGAAGTTGCATCTACCATTTGCTGGGCCGAAAGTGATTTGAGATCATCGACAGACGAGCACTTAGCAGCTTCTAAAAACTTTTGCTGCGCCTCATTTGCCGCCGACTTCGAACGTAGTTGCAATAGCGACGGGCTCATTGCCCAACCTTTGGCGAAAAGCGGTTGAGCAGATGTGGCCGCGGTCAGAGCGACAACGCTGCTGCCTCCGGCTGATTCGCCGAAAATTGTGACATTTTCTGGGTCGCCACCGAAACTTTTGATGTTTCGTTGCACCCAGCGCAAGGCACTGATTTGGTCAAGAATACCGAGATTGTTTTCGCCCATGAAGCCAAACGGACCAAGTCTGTAGTTGATCGACACGACAACGACGTTGCCTTTCTTGACAAGGTTTGATCCGTCATACCAACTCGTGGCACCAGTTCCATTGGTGAATGCCCCGCCGTGAATCCAGAAGAGCACAGGGAGCAGACCCTCAACCACAGAAGGCTTCCAGACGTTAAGAAAGAGACAATCTTCAGACGACTGCAAGTCCTTGGTTTTCAAAATCTCATCCATGAAGCCGGGCACTTGCGGAGATTGTGCGCCGAATGAGGTGGCATCGACTATTTGCGAGTAACTTGCGACATCAACCGGCTCTTCGAATCGCTTCGCAGTCGCATAGCGAATACCAAAAAATTCAGTCACTCGACCATTTTGACGACCTTCGAATGTGCCTGAGTCGTTTGATATTTGCGACATAAATACAATCTAATCGGACATCATTGCCATAATTGAGTGGTGCGAAATCTGCTGGCTGAATTGTTTGTGAAAATTTGGCAGAAGTTGAAATTTGACGCAGCGATCAGCCCTGATTCGAAACGAGCTCGAAACTTCGGAAAGTTTGGCAGAGGCTCGATTATTCTGTTTCCGTTCACGACGATTTTCAACGAGAAATATATTCACATCGGTGAAGACACAATGATTGGTGAAAGCGTTGCGCTATCTGCGGGCATGGTGCCAGGTCAAGAATGTCTCACGAATCCGGTGGTGAAAATAGGAGATCGTTGTTTGATTGGCAGAGGGTCAGGCATTGTTGGCCACTTATCTATTGAAATCGGAAACGACGTTTGGACTGGACATCATGTTTATATAACTGATCAATCTCATGGTTATGAAGACGTACTGAGACCGATTTCGCTTCAGTCCCAGCCCGAACGCCCCGTCTCGATCGGGGATGGGTCGTGGCTTGGGCATGGTGTCGTGGTGTTGCCCGGTGCAAAGATCGGCAAAAACGTAGCGGTCGGTGCAAATTCCGTGGTGACAGGTGAGATTCCAGATTATTGCGTTGCAGTCGGCGCACCGGCGAGGGTGATTCGCCAATTCACTAAAGAATCAGGTTGGACTCCCAAAGACAAAAAAGAATAGGCCTCAAAGCGACAAGTCAATAGGTGGCTTGCAGAATTTCATCTCGTTGTCGGCTGCAAACGTTGCAATTTTTTCGCTTAGAGGCAGGCCGTCAACCGAAGTTTCGGAAAACTGTTCGTTGATCCCCGAGCGCAAATCGTTGGCAAAACTTCGACGATCGCCAATGTATGTCTCGTAGTCATCTAGCCAAAGTGGCACGAGAGCAAGGCCTTTCGGGTCGGAAGGAAGTGATTCGCGAAACTCCAAGACGAAGCGTTCAATAGTGTCAGTTGCTTTGTCGACGAGGTTCGCTCGTTCGTTAAGAGCGTCAACGCCAAGAGAATCGACGATTCGATAGTCGGCAAGTTGCTTTCGCTCTTCAATTGCCAACAAACATCGAGCTTGGGCTTTTGCTGCCCACTGGCGATCAGAAAACCTGTTGATCGAGTCTTTTGACGCAAAGAACAAAGCATAAATCCACATCACGACAATGAAAGCGACAGCGAAGCCAGTTATTGCACGTAATAAAAATTTCATCGCTACAACGATAGGTGATTGCCGCGAATGCTAGAACTTAGTGGTGGATCTTTTGTCTACCGAGACCGTGATAGACGACGGTGTGACAGGTGACGCCATAAAGCGAGAGGCTAAAGGCAGGCTCGGTGAAGCCGCCCGACTCGTGCGGGATGTTGTTCGATTTCATCCACGGCTTTTTGTCGTTGCAGTTTTAGGTGCGGCCTTGTTTGCTGTTTGCACCGTGGCTTCGTCGATTGGTCTTCGCTGGATGATCGACAAGGTAATTCTGGTGCGTTTTGAACAAGGAAACATAGACCTTTCGGCATTGGTCGCCGGGGGAGCCATTGTCATCGGCATCGGTTTGCTGCGTGCATTCGGCGTGGTTATACGCAGAAGCTATGCAGGAAAGACCGAGTGGCGAACTTGTCAAACGATCACCGAAGAAGTTATCGACCACATTGTCGCCCAACCGGTCGGATGGCATCGAAAGAAAATGACCGGTGACTTAGTCGCACGCTGTGGTGTAGATGCTGATGCCAGCGTGGCGATCTTGGCACCTCTTCCATTTTCTACATCTGTGCTTGTGATGATGGTCGTGTCGGCGAGCTGGATGCTTTTCGTAGACATTCCTCTTGGGCTGGTGGCGATAATTGTTTTTCCGATGCTGCTATTGGTGAACATCGGATATCAGCGCAGGATAGATCGTCACTACAACATTGCTCAAAAGGAATTGGGCATACTTTCAGAGGCGGTGCATGAGAGTTTCGACGGGGTCATGGTCGTCAAATCTTTTGGTGCCGAAGATCGCGAAACCGAACGACTGGCAACGATCACCTCGCGATTAAAGGACGCTCGCATTGACGCAATAAGGGTGCGATCGGTTTTTGAGGCCATGTTGGACGCCGTGCCAACTCTGATCAACATCTTGCTGATAGTGCTCGGTGCTTTTAGGGTTCGGGCTGGACAAATGAGCGTCGGTGACTTGTCGAGTTTCATCTATTTGTTCACGCTGTTGATATTTCCACTCAGAATAATTGGCTATTTGTTTTCTGAAATACCCCATTCGGTGGCGGGCTGGCGACGAATACGTGAGATCCTGGACGAGGATATCGGCGTTGACCCATCGACTCAGATCAGCCAGTCAGCCGAGAATTATGGAGTCGAGATTCGCGATCTGCAATTCGGTCATCAAGCCGGCAATCAAGTGATCAAAAATTTGAGTATTAATGTCAAGCGTGGTCGAACCGTTGCAATCGTTGGCGCCACAGGAAGCGGAAAATCAACTCTTCTTCACCTGATTGCCGGGCTTTTGATGCCAGATGCTGGTTCGATCAAAGTGCAACGTGGTGGGGCATCAATCGTCTTCCAAGATCCATTTCTGTTTGCTGAGTCGCTTCGCTACAACGTGACTCTAGACACAGAAATAGATCCCGACCGGATATCGACTGCGCTTGCGACGGCCGAGTGCACTGAGTTTCTCGAAGGTATGCCCAACGGTTTGGAAACTGTGATGGGTGAACGGGGTGTCAGTTTTAGTGGTGGCCAAAGACAAAGAGTCGCCCTAGCCAGGGCTATTGCCCACGACAGCCCAGTTCTGCTGTTGGATGACACCACGTCCGCACTTGACCCAAAAACAGAGGCAAATGTGATCAACAATCTTAAAAAGATTTCGTCACGACGAACATTGATCATCGTTGCCTCTAGGCCTTCGACCATTGCTCTTGCAGACGAAGTCCTTTTTTTGGATGATGGACAGATAGTAGAGCAGGGTTCGCACAATGAACTGCTAACTAGAAGTGAGAAGTATCGGCTGTTGATAAGCGCGTTTGAACACGATCGTGACGAGTCGAAATCTCCAAAATTATGAACGAGCCAATTGGTCGATTTGATACTGCTAAAACGCTCAATAGGGGATTTGGCGTCGCCCCGGCCTTGGCCAAAGGAATTGGGGTTACTTTCGTTCTTGCTTTAGTCGGCTCTTTGGCGCGAGTTGTCGTGCCAATTCTTATTCAGCAGACGATCGACAAAGGCCTCAAACCAGGAAATGTACGAATCGATTTTATTTTTCAGATGAGTGCGATTGGGGCCGTTTCGGTTCTGGTAGCCGCGGTTGCAATGCGTCAGGCGGTGCTGCGCCTTGGTATCGGGGCAGAAGAGGGTCTCTTTACGATGCGTGTCAAGTTGTTTGACCACATTCATCGATTGAGTTTGGCGGACCACAATGAAGAGCGGCGAGGTGCGCTTGTCTCACGAGTCACGAGCGACATCGAAACTTTGACGATGTTTTTTTCGTGGGGCGCTCTGGTCTGGCTACTGGATGGTTCATTGATGTTTGTAGTGGCTTGCGTGATGTTGGCCTATGACTGGATACTTGCACTCGTCGCATTCGCCGTATCGGCCCCCTTATTCTTCGTTTTGAGAAATTTACAAAAGCGCCTGGTGGCGGCATACGACTTGGCGAGGCAACATAATGCCGAACTTCTCGGTTCGATAAGCGAACTCGTGTCAGGCACCGAAACTTTGCGGGCCTACAACGCCCACGGACCGATGGTCATGCGCAGCAAGAAGGCAGTTCGCAAGCGAGCAGATTCACAAATTCGTGCCGGAGTTATCGGCGCATTTTTGTTTCCGTCTGGCGAGGTGTTTGCAGTTTTTACCATCGTGGCAATCATTTTTGTCGGTGTATTTCGAGGGTTGGACAGCGGTTTGACAGCTGGCTCAATGGTCGGCTTCGTCTTTTTGACATATCGTTTTCTCGAACCAATCGCCGAGTTCACCGAAGTCGTGGATCAGACCCAAACTGCGGTGGCTGGACTGCGTCGAGTTTTGGGGGTGTTAGATACCCCGATTGGACCACCACATCCAGTTAACCCGACGGCTCTACCTTCGGGTCCACTTGGCATCGAATTGCATGAGGTCAGTTTTTCTTATAACTCGCGCCTCGACAGCCAAGATGATGACCTTCCCGTTCTGCGGAACATAAGTCTGGTGATTCCACCCAGACAGCATGTCGCGCTCGTGGGTGCCTCGGGCTCAGGCAAGACGACATTGGCCAGACTCGTCGCACGGTTCGCCGACCCGGGTCTGGGCTCAATCTCAATTGGAAAAGTCAACTTGAAACGGGTGGCAAATGATGACTTGCGCCGAAGGCTAGTTGTCGTGCCCCAAGAACCTTTTTTGTTTGCCGACAGCATCGCCAATAACTTGAGTTTTGCCAGTCCCAACTGCAGTCGTGCAGATCTACACCGCGTGGTTTCTCAACTTGAACTCTCAGAATGGGTTGAGAGTTTGCCAGGCGGACTCGACACTTTTGTCGGGCAACGGGGTACAGCGATCTCGGCGGGTGAGCGTCAGTTGGTTGCGCTAGCACGAGCCGCCTTGACTAATCCAGACATTTTGATTTTAGATGAGGCGACATCTGCCGTTGACGCTATTGCTGAAGTTCGCCTGGCCAAAGCCTTGTTTGCTCTATCTCAGGGTCGCACCACCATTTCAATTGCTCATCGTCTTTCTACGGCAGCACGTGCAGATCGAGTAATTGTGCTTGAAAATGGTGTGGTCACCGAAGACGGACCACACGAGATTTTGCTCGCCAATAACCGCGAGTATGCGAAAATATATTCCCAATGGCTTTCGGCAACATCGGTAAACAAATGATCGTTAAGCTGCGATCAATCAGCGCTTTTAAAAAAATTTGTATTTTGGGTTCATGTGCTATGTTCCTTTTTGGTTGTGGTCAAAACGTTGAAGTTAAATCAGCGTGTCAGTTGAGCAATCGATGGAACCTTTCGAGTGCACGAACTTCAAAGGTTCTGAGCGACATCGAGACCGAATCAGACATTGAAATTCGCGAAGCGCTCACCGAAACAGTGGCGACCCTGGTGGCATTTAATGACGTCGCACCTCGAGCGATTAAATCTGACGTGGAGATTTTATTGAGCACTTATGGCACGTTATTTGACGCTATGCAGGCCCTAGATTGGCAAGGTTCGCTCTCGCTTAAAGATGCAACGGTTGCCAGTGTTGGAGTTCGCTTAGGCAGTGATGAAATTGCGAATGCGCAAACTAATTTCGCGAATTTCTTCGAAGAAAACTGTTCGCAAACAATCGACAATGCCATAATTCAGTTTTCGAATGTCGGAACCACCTTGCCAGATCCGGTGATTCAAGACCAAGATTCGAAAGAGCCCTTAGATGACCCTGACTCTGAGGGTTCGATAGCAAGAGCCCTTGGTTTCGTCGTTGTCGAGAGATTTGGTGTTGCAATCACAGATCAACAGGCGAGTTGCGTGGGCGATTCTCTGTTGGCGGCCACATCACTGGATTCTTTGGTCGTTGATGAAACATATTGGCAGTTGCTTCAGACGATTTTTGAAACGTGCGAAGTAAAGATTGACGTCGCCAAATTTCTTAAAGAAGATTAAACCCATATTGCTATAGTGTTGCGCAATGGATCTGTACCTTTGTCGACATGCCCAGCCTCAGTGGGTAAAGGATGAACTCTGCATTGACAACCCGCCGTTGACCGAACTGGGGCGTCGTCAAGCAAGTCTCTTGGGTGCTCGGCTTGCTCGCGAACGCTTCGACCATATATATGTCTCTCCGTTGTTGCGAACACGACAAACGGCCGAACCGATACTTTCGGCTTTGAAACGCGATGAGGTCATTGAGCCATGGTTGGAGGAGATTCGTAGCCCCATTTGGCATGGATCACCAAGCGAGCGAGCAGCCAAGGCCTATAAAGAGGAGCGTGAGCGCAATGCACGCGAGAGATGGCACGGTCTAGAGGGTGGCGAGCCAGTCAAAGATTTCGTCGCCCGAATTCACATTGGTGCCGAGAAGTTCTTGGCTGAACATGGCGTGTATCGAATCGAACATGAATTGCCTATCTGGCACATCGAAGACCCCGGCGAGCGCA
>CAYOVI010000073.1:0-7540 GCA_964407365.1 uncultured Ferrithrix sp. | reverse complement strand
AAACTGTGCCAAGTCGAGCCTGACAAGAACTTTGTCAATTACTTGTCGGTCATGCTTCGACTCTGAAGCAAAGTGTTTTATATAGGGATTGCGACCCAACAACACGTATTCGTAGACCGACATGTTTTCGGGTATCAATGGCGACTGAGGCACGAAGGCAATATGTTGAGCACGCCATTTTGCAGAGGTGGCAGGTATTTCTTGCTGATCAATCGCCACCGAACCCGAATAGTCGACCAAACCAGCTGCGGCTCGCAAAACAGAAGATTTGCCCGCACCGTTGGGGCCAATCAAGCACAACCACTCACCCGAATGCAAAATGTCATTGAACCCATTCACCGCTATCACGCCGTCATAAGCGATCGACAAGTCGCAAAATCCGAGTGTGCTCATGCTTGAGTCTTTCTGACACGCAATAGAAACAGAAAAAATGGTGCACCAAAAAAAGCGGTCACAACACCAATCGGAGTTTCGGCGGGGTCAGACAAAACGCGGCTAGGTATGTCAGCCAAGACCAAAAAAATCGCACCGAGCAAAATGCTCAACGGCAAAACTCGACGATAACTCGAGCCAACTAACAGGCGAACCGTGTGGGGCACGATGATGCCGACAAAACCGATCAAACCACTTACTGCGACGGCCGCCGCCGTGCCTAATGTGGCTGCCAAAACAACAGTCAATCGAACCCGACGAATATTCATGCCCAGTGCAGTTGCTTCGTCGTCACCAACCCGCAAAACATCTAACAAGCGACGGTGCATCAACAAAACACCACAACTAAACACGACATAGGGCAAGATCAATCTCACGTCTCCCCATGTTGCACTCGAGAGCCGACCCAAAATCCAACTGTAAACCTGACGCACGACATCATTGTTGCGTTGCAAGACAAATGTTTGAATCGCCGTCGTCAATGAGGTCACCGCAATGCCGGCCAAAACCAAAGTTGCACCTGAGCGTGCCCTGCCAAAGGCGTTTCCAATCATGTAGGTGGCCAATACGGCGATCAAGCCACCGCCAAACGCGGCCATCGGTAATGGATCAATCAACCAGCCTTCGGTGGTTGCACGCCGCAGTGTAAACACCAAAGTTGCGCCAAGTCCGGCACCCGCGGCAACACCCAACAAATATGGATCAACCAATGGATTACGAAATACACCTTGATAACTAGCGCCAGCAACTGAGAGCATCGCACCAACAAGCACGGCCAACACGACACGTGGCATGCGAATCTGCCAGACGATATTCCACTGTTCTGGCGAAACTCCGCTATCGAGCTTTATCAATGGCAACCGATTAATCAATTCAAGAGGCACTCGCCATGATTGCGGCCCAGCCGGACCAATCATCGTTCCCACCAAGACCGCAATCATCAGCAAACCAAAGCCCGACAAAGCCAAAAGTGCGACTCGTGTCCCTGCACGCTCGACAGAATCATCTTTGGCGAACAACATTTGAGTTATTGCTTGGCTACGACCATTGCTATTGCCTCACCGATGCTCTTGACCAGCTCGATGACTCGGGGCCCCCAACGCGACGCTATGTCATCATCAAGCTGAACGATGTTTTTGTTGACAACGGCGTCCATCTTTTGCCAGCCGTCACGAACCGCCACCGTCTCGGGTGTCTGTGCACAGCACTTCGAGTCAGCAAGAAAAATCATTGTCGGATTACTCGAGACAATCACCTCGCTCGACAATTGTGGGTAATCATTGCCCTCTTCAACACCGTCGGCAATGTTTTCAAGACCAAACATCTTGAAGATTTGACCGACAAAGGTGTTCGACGTCACCGTGTAGTAGGTGTTGTCAAGTTCGTAAAAATATGTGGTAGGCGAATCATTACCAACCGCGGTGATTTTGTTGGCCGAAACCACCGATTCAATTTCTGCCTGCATCTGACCGGTCAAACGCACCGCAGCATCCAGATGACCTGTCAAAGCACCCAACTGCTCGATTTGTTCGTAGGCCTGGTCGAGACTATTTGCACCATTGCCGATGTAAACCGCAATATCAAGAGCGTTCAACTGCTCTACGAGATTGCCCGGATCATATGAAATCACGACCAAATCTGGTTTATACCCAGCAATCGACTCGACGTTGGGTTCATAGCCCGAAAGTTTCGTTCCGAGCTCCACCGCCTCTGCCGGAAAATTCGAATACTCGTCCACTGCGACGACCTGGTCGCCGGCACCGATTGCATAAAGAATCTCGGTATGTGTCGGCGACAAAGAAACAATTCGCATCGGCTGTGTCTCGAGTGTCAACCCACCCGCAGTCACCGGAAATTTCGCCTCAGAAATTGTGGTTTCAGTTGATATGACTGATGTTTCAGAAGTGCCTTCTGACCCTGCGCATGCAACAAACAATGTTGCTGCACAAACAAAAAGACCGGCAAAGCCGGCCCGAGTAAATGGTTTCATCTAAGTTTCCTCCTGTTCCTCACGCGGGAACTTTTTAGGTCTGCGCTCGACCAAGGCGACCGGACTGATCAAAGAATTCGCAATTTTGCGACTTCAGTGAATTACCGTTGCGGGACAGTGCCGGATTCACACCGGACTTCGCTTGGTTTTACACATTGCAACTATTGCTGCAACGCTTCGACCCTAGCAGAGCGATCTAGCCGTTGACGAAACTCGCCAGACGATTTATGCCTTCACGCAAGTCATCATCGCCCAACGCAAACGAAAAACGCGCATAGCGCGCCAACCCGAAAGCCTCGCCAGGCACAAAGGCAACCTTGGCACGATCCAAAATCACGTCAGCCAACTCAAGTGTGGTCGTCGAGGTGACACCACTCAAACTGCGATTCAACAACCCAGAAAAATCCGGAAAACAATAAAACGCACCTTGCGGTGCCATGCAATTAACGCCCGCGATCTGATTAAGCATCGAGTGCATCAAAGCCCCTCGACGCGCAAAACTCTCGCGCATCTCGGCCACTGCCGACAAGTCACCCGAGACGGCCGCAAGTGCGGCAAATTGTGCAACATTTGAAACATTTGAAGTCGTGTGGCTCTGAAAGTTAATCGCCGCCTTCATTACATCCGGTGGCCCGATCATCCAACCCACACGCCAACCTGTCATCGCATAAGTTTTTGCAACACCATTGACGATCACGCACCTTTCGGCAATCTCAGGTACAACAGTCGGCATCGACGTAAAAACATGCTTGCCATATGTCAAGTGCTCGTAGATTTCATCGGTTACAACCCAAATGTCATTTGCTGCAGCCCATTTTCCAATGGCAATTGTTTCTTCTCGTGAATAAACGGCACCGCTCGGGTTGTCGGGCGAAACAAACAACAACACCTTCGTCTTAGAAGTTTTGGCGCGTTCAAGTTGTGCGACGGTGACTTTGAATTCGGTCTCTTGAGTCGTGTCAATCACTACGGGCACTCCGCCAGCGAGCGCGATCGCCTCTGGGTATGTCGTCCAGTACGGCGCCGGGCAAATTACTTCGTCGCCGACGTCACACAATGCAGCGAACGCAACAAACACCGCGTACTTTCCGCCGACGGTCACCAAAACCTGCGATGCCGCACATTCAAAACCCGAATCGCGTTTGGTCTTGACTGCAATCGCTTCGCGCAACTGTGGCAAACCTGCTGCAGGTGTGTAACGGTGTGCTTTCGGGTCGCGCGCTGCCCGCACCGCTGCTTCGACGATGTATTCAGGCGTCGGAAAATCGGGTTCTCCAGCACCAAAACCGATTACATGCTCACCTTTGGCTTGCAACGCCTTTGCCTTCGAGTCAACTGCCAATGTTGCCGACTCGGCAATCGCCCCAAGGCGTTTTGAAACTCGAGATTTAGGTAGTGAATTCGCGACCACGGCTGCCATGCTTACACAGTGGAAGTAATTTGTCACGGCCATTTTCGGAATTTGCGATGAATATTGAAGATGTGCTCGAAGCCGACTGGGAAGCCGTGCCTAACTTGCGCGACCCCGTCTTGGTGATCGCACTTCGTGGCTGGTTTGACGCCGCAGGTGCCGCAACTGCCGCACTCGAGTGGTGCCTCGACGACCGGGCAGTTACGGTCGTTGCGAGCATCGATCCCGACCCATTTTTCGACTTCACCCACGAGAGACCCGAGGTCTATTTCGACGAAGACGACGAGCGTCAAATTCGATGGCCTGAAAATGACATCGTAATTGCGCGATTTCCTGAAGGGTCGCGCGACCTAGTCGTGCTTTCAGGCATTGAGCCCCACACAAACTGGAACATATTCTCCGAATGCGTGTTGCAGACGGCAAAAAATCTCAATTGCTCTGTCGCCGTTACCGTCGGTGCAATAGCCGAAGCGATACCACATACACGCACGCCGTCGGTTTTTGGCAGCACGACGAATGCGGCTCTAGCTCGTCGACTGAAACTTTCACGACCGACATACCAAGGTGTCACCGGCATCGTCGGCGTAATGCAAGAGCGCTTCGAGCGTGAACAACTCGCGGCAGTTTCACTTCGTGTCGGAGTGCCACACTATTTAACTAACGCCCAGCACCCAAAATCGAGTGCCGCTTTGTTGCGACATCTAGAAATCGTGCTCGGTGTGCCGACGCGCCACGCCGAACTCTATGAAGAAATTCAGCGATGGGAAGAACTGCACGACGCTGCAGTCGAAGGCGATGCTCAGGTTTCAGAGCACCTCGCGCGACTAGAGGCTGACTACGACGCCCGCACTCAAATTGAAATTCCAAGCGCCGATGATCTTGGCGCCGAATTTGAGAAATTTCTTCGAGAACAATCTGACGAAGATTGAGCCTTCGCTTTAGCCCATTCGCCCGCTGATGTATTGCTCGGTGCGCGTATCACTCGGATTTGCGAAGATTTTTCGAGTCGTATCGTATTCGACAAGCACACCAGTGGGCCTCGTGGCATTCGCGCCAATTTCGGTGTTAAAAAATGCAGTTCGGTCGCTCACGCGCGCTGCCTGTTGCATATTGTGAGTGACAATCACAATCGGATACTCAGACTTGATCTCTGCCATCAAGTCTTCGATGCGAGCAGTCGCGATTGGATCAAGCGCCGAACAGGGTTCGTCCATCAGCAAAACATCCGGGTTCACCGCCAAAGCTCGAGCAATGCACAATCTTTGCTGTTGACCACCAGACAAAGAAAAGGCCGACTGCTTCAAACGATCTTTGACTTCTTCCCAAAGTGCCGCACGCTTCAACGAACTCTCAACGAGTTCGTCGGTCTCCGCTTTGGTGGGCTTGCCATTTACTCGCGGACCAAATGCAACGTTGTCATAAATTGATTTTGGGAAGGGGTTGGGTTTCTGAAACACCATTCCGATACGTCGTCGCACTTCACCGGCATTTGCTTCTGGACCGTAAAGATCGATGCCCTTATAGAAAACTTTTCCACCTACTTTTGCCGTAGGGATCAGATCGTTCATGCGATTAAAGCAACGAATAATCGTTGATTTTCCGCACCCCGATGGGCCGATCAATGCAGTTATCTCACCTTTGTGAATTGTCAGATTGACATCACGAACTGCCAAAAAATCACCATAGTGAACCTGCAGGTCAACCGACTGCATGATCATCTCATTCTGTGGCTTGCCAGAATTGGTCTGCGAGTCTAAAGACAAGTTCACGCGCACCACATTATCGCCAGGCCGCGAATTGCTTGTAGTTCTTGAAATTGTTGCATTGCTCATATCTTCTACCATGACTTTCTGCTCTTGTCTCGAATAACGATTGCGATCATGTTCAAAGCGACCAATAGCAGCAACAGCACGATGATTGCGGCTGCTCCTACTGCCTGAAACTCTTCTTGGGCTTCTTGTGTGTATTTCAAAATCACGAGAGGTAACACCGTGTAATCAGAATCAAATCCGACCGGGTTCGAACTTACATATGCGAGCGCACCGAGAAGAATCAGTGGCGCAGACTCGCCGAGGGCACGCGAAACACCCAAGATGCTTCCAGTCGCGATACCGGGAATCGCCGACGGCACAACTTGTTTGACGATTGTCTGCCATCGGGTTGCTCCGAGCGCATATGCACCCTCGCGCAAACTTGAAGGAACTGACTTCAACGCTTCGCGCGCCGAAACGATCATCACCGGCAAAACCATCATGGTCAGAACAGCCGAAGCCGTGCCAACCGTGAATCCCCATCCCAACCAGCCTCGTGCTACGAAGGCCAAACCAAGAATGCCGAACACAATGCTCGGCACCCCAGCCAAAGTTTGAATGTTGATCGTAATTAGTTTGTTGAATCGACTTGTCTGGTTTGCAAATTCTTCAAGATATATGGCTGTGCCCGTAGCAATGAACAAAGAAACCAAACCCGAAGTTACAACCACCCAAACTGAACCAAAAATCGCGGCCTGTATTCCTGCATCTTCAGGAAACGGCGATGGAAAATTTGTAATAAGTGAAAGATTAAGTCTTGAATAACCCGTCAGCAGCGTAGATCCAACGAGAGTGACAAGAGTAATTATCGCCAGCAGCGTAAAGATCCAAAGCCCGCCGAGAAACAGCTTGTCTAAATTTTTTCGAGAGCGGCTGGTCGTGTCGTGCAAATCTGTCGCGACTGGCTGAGCAGAAACAACCGAACTCATTCGTAAACCTCACGGAACATAGAAACAATCCGACGGCTCAGCATGTTTAGAAAGAAAGTAATCACGAACAACAGCGAACCGACCGCAAAAATAGTTTGATAACCAGTCGAACCAGTTGGTTGGTCGCCAAGACCGGCGAAGCCGATGAACGATGACATCGTTTGCATTGGTTGACCGATGTCAAAAGAGAAATTTGCAGTGCTACCTGCCGCCAAGAGCACAATTGTCGTTTCGCCGATTGCGCGCGACATGGCGATCACACCGGCGGCAATGATTCCTGAGAGTGCCGCCGGAAAAATCACGCCAGTGCAGGTCTCTCGCTTAGTTGCACCCAGTGCATAAGAGCCTTCGATCAATGCGCGTGGCACAGCCGCCATTGCGTCTTCTGCAAGCGTTGTCATCATCGGCAAAATCATCAAGCCAACCGTGATACCTGCAGAGAGGGCGCTATAAAAACCAACGTCGCTGAAAACCCAAATTTTCGCCGCAATATTCGGGCCAACAAAGTTAATCGCAAAGAACCCAAACACCACCGTGGGCACGCCTGCAAGAATTTCAAGAATTGGCTTTAAGTTTCTACGCACTCGATCGCTTGCATACTGATTCAAATAAAAAGCAATTGCAAGGCCGCCCGGCACCGCGATGACTACGGCAACCAACATCACCGAAAAAGTGCCAATTACAAGAGGCCAGACACCAAAATCTGGTGGCTCATAGAGCGGAAACCAAGCTGTGGTTCCCAAAAATTCGCTGATACTTACGGCGCGAAAGAATTCGACGGTTGGCCTCACCAATGCAACTACGACACCAGTTGTGACCAATACTCCGCTCGTTGCAACGATCATCAACAAAACCCGAATTACTCGCTCGGTTCTTTGCTGACGAAGTTTTCGGCCCGATGGCTGAAGCTCACCAAGCGCTTTAGCAACTGTATTCATGATCTTCTTTCAGACTATTACGATCGACC
>CAYOVI010000072.1:0-7951 GCA_964407365.1 uncultured Ferrithrix sp. | reverse complement strand
CGAGTTAAAAGAACGAAATCGCAAGGTGGGCGAGAAGACCCATCGCGGTGCCGATGAGTGCGCCGGCAAAAATATCGGTGGCGTGGTGAATGCGAACTGCGACGCGACTCGTGGCGACGACAACCGCAAAGACGAACCAACAAGCAATCGCACCACCGCTTGACCAGCGCGTCAGCACCACCGCGGCAAAGAAAGCAGAACTCGCGTGCCCGCTCGGAAAACTTGAGGTGCGAGGTTTGCGAATCTTGAATCTTGAGTCGCCTTTGACAGTTGGGCGCTCGCGCTTGAAAAAGGGCTTGATGCCTTGATTGAGAATCAGGCTCTCAACGCCCATGAGCGCCGAAAGAATCAAGGCCTGCCTGACACGCGAACTATCTGCCACCGCTCGGGCGATGCCGATGATGTGCCACAAAATGCCGAAGTCACCGAGCGCGGTGGCCGTCGTGAACAACCAAATAGTGGGTTTGAATCTTCGCGTTGGTTCGAGCAGACGATCGAACCACGAGTCGAAAGACGCGAGTCGTGAGGACCGATAATCAGACATAAAAATCTTATGCCCAAACCTAGTCGCGCTCTAAAGTCGGGTAAATCTGCGGAGCTTCGACTTTTGCCAGCGAATCGTCGCCGCCAAATTCGGGACACCATTTTTTGAACGCACAGAAGTTGCACAGACCAGACTTTCTTGTCGCAAACACGCCAGACTGGCACGAGGCGTCGATTTGGTCGAATGTTTCAATTGCTTGGGCCTCACAGAGGGCATTTGACTCGGGAGTGACCTCAACTTCGATGGGTTTGCTTGATTTCAGATACATCAGGCGAAGCCGTTTTGGCAGTTCGCCTCGCTCGCGCAAGCAAAGTGAGGCATAAATGTGCATGTTGTCCATTTTGTTGTCGCTAAATCGCGCATCAGGAACGCGACCAGTCTTATAGTCACTCACGACTAGTTCGCCTTTTTCGTTGTGTTCGAGTCGGTCGATGATGCCACGAAGTTTGAATTTGCCAAAGTCAGATTCAAGGCTTAACTCGAGCCCGATTATCTTTGCGTTGCGCGGGTTCTCCATGCGGTAATAGCCGTTGACGAGTTCACGAGAATCTTTGAAGAATGCTTCTTTGGCGTCTGCGCTAAGACCGAGAGCCTTGAATCTTGCGCTTTGTTCATATTCGCTTTGCGTTGCATCAAAGGCCCGTCGTGCGGCATCGACGGTGCGCTCGTCGGGAGCGTGGCCGAGCAGAAGTTCGAGCACACGGTGCACGAAGTTGCCTTTGACCAGATGAATTTGGGGAGGCTGGGGAAGTTTTTCGATTGAGGCGAATCGAAATTGAAGGGGACACGTGCGAAAATTGCTGATGCGCGATGGCGACAAGTTCGTCGGCGTCGGGTAATTGATGGAAGTCATCTATTTGACAATCTAGGCACTAGGTGTTTGTCGTCGTGAGACGGTCAACTTGGCGAATAAGTTCTGCAAGTCGTTCGGGTTGTTGCATCGGCCCAAAGTGACTGAGGTCTTGCCATTCGACGAAATTTGAGCCCTTGATTTGTTTGGCTATTTGTGCGGCAAAACCAGACGGCTGCCCAGCTTGCTGGGCGCCGCTTACAACCCAGGTCGGAACTTTGAGATACGAAAGCCGATCCCAAGTTTGGTGCACAGCCCCCATCTCAAAATTGCGGGCCTCGTGCTCGGGCGCACATTTGAGTTCGACACAACCATCTGCATCTTTGAAACCATGATCAACAAATGCTTGAAGTGCGCGTGGATCGAAAGCGTTCATTGGTGCTTTAGATGCATAATTCGAAAAAGCCTCGGCGCGCGAGGCGAATGTTCGACGTCGACGTCTTGCCCCATCGACGAGTGGACTTGCACCACGATTGTTCAGTGCTATTTCACGAATCTCATTTGGAAAAATAATTGGTTCATATATCACGAGTGCTTGGAAGAGTTCGGGAGAATCAAGAGCGGCCATGACGAGAGCAGCTCCCCCCATCGAATGACCAACGCCGATTGTGGGCGTTGAGATTTGTTTGGCGACTGCTAAAGCGTCATCGCCATAGCCTTGCCAGACCACCGGCCAGTCGGGGCTTACCATCGAGTCGCCGTGACCCCGATAGTCAAATGAGAAGCAATTGAAATCTGCCACGAGGGCTGAAATGACCGGGTCAAAACATCTACCGTGAAACCCGTTGGCGTGCGAGAAAAGAATTGTCGGCGCCATTGCGTCAAATTCGCAGTCGTACTTATAGACGCTCAACTGAACGTCGTCGGTAGAACCGATTGAAACCTTTGAAATCTGCACGCTATTGCATTGTGTCAGGTTGGCACACTATTTTGAAGAAATGGCATCACGCAAAATAAAAAAATCGAAGAAAACCAAGCGGAATAGCAAAAAGTTGATCAAGAAAAAAGTCGCGAAAAAGTCGCGCAAACAGAGAGCCTCTAAAAAAATAGGAAAAAAGAAAGTCGCTAAAAAGTCGTCCAAGAGAGTTGTCAAAAGGGTTAAAAAGAAGGCAACGCCAGGTCTCAAAGTGGGTGATGTTGGCAGCATCGTTCGAGATAATGCCCGCAAGCAACCCAACGCAGTGTCGCTTGTGTTGGGCGACCGAACATTGACTTGGTCGCAACTGTTGTCGCGTTCTTCTCAAGTCGCTCAAGGGTTGATTCGCGCTGGTGTGAAGGCCCAAGATCGAGTCGCATTTCTGGACAAAAATGGCATCGAGCACTTCGAAGTGTTTTATGGCTGTGCGCTTTTGAACGCAGTGAGCGTCGATGTCAACTGGCGACTTGCAGCACCCGAAGTCGCGTATATCGTGAACGACTCGCAAGCCAAAGTTTTGATTGTCGGCCAAGAGTTCGTGGCGATTTTGGACACGATCGTCAAAGATTTGACCAACGTCTCAACGATCGTTGTGATCGGTGGTCATCCGAGCCACAACGATTACGAGCGGTGGGTCAGTGCGCAGTCGGCAGTTGATCCGAAAGCACCGACAAAGCCGAGTGACGTTGCATTTCAGTTGTATTCGAGTGGCACGACTGGTCGACCAAAGGGCGTGATGCTCACCAATGACAATTTCTTTGCGTTGTTGCCCGCCGCTCAAGACGTTTGGGGTATGTCTGAAAAGACCGTCAACCTGGTGGCGATGCCGTTGTTCCACATCGGTGGTGGCGGTTGGGCGACTGCGGGTCAGTTCGCTGGCGCACGGTCAATCATCATGCGCGACGTTGATCCTTCGGCGATGTTGACTTTGATTGAAAAGCACCGCATTACCCATGCGTTTGCTGTGCCAGTGCTGTTGCAGTTTGCTCTGGCGATGCCCAATATCGGCACCACAGACTTTTCGAGCCTCGAGCTGATCGCATACGGAGCCTCGCCGATTTCTGAGGCGGTGCTCGAGGGTGCGATCAAGGCTTTCAAGTGTCCGTTCATGCAGGTTTATGGTCTTACCGAGACAACCGGGGTCGTGACGGTGCTTGGCCCAGAAGATCACGACTTGAGTTCTGCCAACAAAGGACGTCTGCGTTCGTGCGGCAAACCATTCACCGGAATCGAGTTGCGAATAGTCGATTCAGACACAGGCAAAGATGTGCCAAACGGCGAAGTCGGCGAAATCTGGATTCGCTCGCGACAAATCATGAAGGGCTATTGGAATATGCCCGAAGAAACGGCCAAGTCGATAGTCAAGGGTGGCTGGTTCAGATCCGGTGACGCCGGATATTTCGACAAAGATGGCTACGTCTATATTTTTGACAGAGTCAAAGACATGATCGTTTCGGGTGGCGAAAATGTTTACCCAGCCGAAGTCGAGAACGCCTTGATGGCTCATCCGGCGATTGCCGACGTGGCCGTCATCGGCGTGCCTGATGAGAAGTGGGGCGAAGTGCCAAAGGCCCTTGTCGTGCGAAAACCCGACAGCCAAGTAACCCAAGACGAGATAATTTCATTTGCTCGCGAGAGGTTGGCCGGTTTCAAGACGCCAAAGTCCGTGGATTGGGTTGACGCTTTGCCGCGCAACCCGAGTGGCAAAATTCTAAAGAAGACACTCCGTGAGCCATACTGGGTGGGTCACACTCGCCGAGTAAATTAGCTTCGCTTTTGCGCAATTAGAAAGTAGTTGTATGAAATTGTCGATGATGATCAACTACATTTCTGACTTTCAGTCGTCGGCAAAACGCGTAGCCGAGCTCGAAAAGGTTGGGCTCGACATGGTGTGGGTTGCCGAGGCTTATAGTTACGACGCGATTTCACAGATCGGTTATCTCGCCGCGGTCACCGAGCGTGTTCAAATTGGCACGGGCATCATCAACGTATTTTCGCGCACGGCTGCCTTGACGGCGATGACCGCAGCGGGTTGCGACTATGTCAGCAACGGACGCTTTGTTTTGGGTCTCGGCGCATCTGGACCTCAGGTAATCGAGGGTTTTCATGGCGTGCCCTACGAAAAGCCAATGCAGCGAACCAAAGAATATATTGAGATTTGTCGGGAGGTTTGGCGTAGAGAAAACCCCCTCAATTACGCGGGTAAAACAGTGCAGGTGCCGTTGGCTGCCGGCCAGGGCACAGGCTTGGGCAAAGCCTTGAAGTTGATCAACCATCCGGTGCGACAAGAGATTCCTATTTGGTGGGCATCTCTAAAAGACAAAAGCGTTGAGGCCACGGCCGAAATAGCCGATGGTTGGATGCCGGTTTTTTTTCTTCCAGAAAAGTTCGAAAATGTATGGGGCAAATCACTCAAAGCAGGTTTAGCCAAGCGCAGTGCGAGTCTCAAGCAACTCGACGTCTCTGCCGGTGGAATGTTGCACATCGACGAATCTCTGACGCCCAAAAAGCAGCACGAGGTTTTGGATTTTGCGCGACCAAGTTACGCGCTTTATGTGGGCGGCATGGGTGCGCGAGGAAAAAATTTTTACAACGATATGTGTCGAGACTATGGTTACGAAAAAGAAGCAGTAGAAATTCAAGATCTTTATCTAGATGGCAAGAAAAAAGAGGCTGCGGCCGCAATACCGAGCGAGTGGCTTGAACTCTCAAATCTTGTCGGGCCACGCAACTACATAAAAGAGCGCATCGGGGCGTTTAAAGAAGCTGGTGTAACGGTGTTGCAGGTCAACCCGGTTGGGCCAGACCCGGTTCGCGAGATCGAGACCCTGCGGTCAATTTTAGATGAGGCCTAAATTTATTTTTGAATCGCGTTAGATCTTAAGTTTGCTCGCACATGGCGAGTTGCCAACAAGTAGATAACCGAGGCACAAATAGCGATTATCGCAAACACGGCAATCGTGGCGCGCGCACCTATATATTCGGACACGACACCTGCAACAAGGCTGCTCAAGCCAAGCGAGAGAGTGATCAAGGCAAAGTCACCAGCAAGAACGCGACCACGCATCTCGTCGGGACATCTGACCTGAAGACCATAAGTCGATAATGTCCATTGGGCGCCCCCACCCAGATGGGCCAGACCGATAAATATTGAGGCGACGATCAATACGGGTGATGCTGCAGCAGCGAGATATCCGCCTGCAAAACCCAAACCCGAAACCCCGCAAACCAAAATGACGCGCGATAGATCATTTTTGACAAATCGAGCCGCAACCAACGGGCCAAGTGCGCTGCCAAGACCGCGCAAGCCCAGCATTAGCCCGCGACCCGAATCACCGCTGTCGAAAGAATCAGCCGCAAACACAGCCAGCTGACTGACAACACCTGCACCGACTGCAAAAGTCATTTTTGACATCAGAAGCGACATGATTGCCGAGTCTGATTTGGCAAGATGAAGCGCCTCTGCCATGTCGCGAATCGGTCGAATTTGCTTGACGTGGTTTGTCGAGCGTTGCTCTTGCATCGGCGTGGTGACAAGTGCAATCAAAACGGTGGCGACCAGAAAGGTGAGAACATCGGCGATGAAAGCCGCGTTGCGACCAAAAGTCTGAGAAAAGACGCCACCGATACCAGCACCAGCAGCCAGCATCACACCCCAGCTGCTGCCAAAAATTGCGTTTGCTTGTCGAAGTTCATCTGGGTTTTTTGCCAAATTTGGTATTGCGGCCTCGAGTGCCGGTCGAACGAAGGCGGCTAGTGCGGCAATTGAACCTTGGGCGACAAAGGCGATCCATATTCTTGTGTCACCAATTAGCAAAAAACACGTGGCAGCAATCGCTTGCAGAATTGAAACGACGATCAAAACTTTGCGTCGATCAAAACGATCGGCGACTGGTCCACCGATTGGTGAGGCCAAAAAAGATGGCAAAGAAAAGGCAACCAGCAGCAACGAAACCAAGAACTTTGAACCTGTGAGATCTTGCACCAAACCAGCAAGGGCGACAAAAGTGAACCAGTCCCCGATGAAAGAGAGATTTTGGGCGACGAAAAGCAGGCGCAGGTCTCGGTTGGTTTTGAGAACTTTGAACATCGCGGTCGCTTTCTATCTTTTAGCTTTGTACGCCGAGTTTGCGCAATATTTGTTCGGCCTGCTCGACTATTTGTGTCACGATTTTGCCGGCTGGAATTATCTCGGTGACAGCCCCGGTGCCTTGACCGGCGGGGTAGAACTCTCGAGTTGTGTCGACCTTCGTGCCTGACGGATAGCCGAGATGATTGACGTTGGCCTGAGTCGAAGCAATCGCTTGCAACGGAAAAGCCGAAATTTCATTTGGGTGTTTTTCGTGGTGGTTGGTCCATTCGTTGCGCACGACACGACATGGTTTCCCCGTGTATGAGCGACTGATCACGGTGTCGTCTTCGCGGCTTGCAACGAGAGCATCCTTGTAGCCGTCAACTGCTCGTGCTTCGGGGGTGGCGATGAATCGGGTGCCGACCCAGACAGCGTCGGCGCCAAGGGCCAGCGATGCGGCAAGCCCTCGACCATCGAACAAGCCACCTGCTGCGACAACCGGAACTTTGGCACCAACTGCATCGACGACTTGTGGCACTAGTGCCATCGTTGCCACAAGACCCGTGTGACCACCCGCCTCGGTGCCTTGAGCCACGACGAAATCGCAACCGCTTGCGACAGCGGCGACTGCATGGCGAACCTTTCCGCACATTGAACCCACCAAAATGTTGTGGCTGTGCAACAGGTCAATTGCGTCGCGAGGCACACCAAGACCTGCCACAAATATTTTCGCACCTCCGTCAATGACGTCGCGAATGCCTTGCTCGAAGTGTTGCGGAAGCGCGGTTAGCAAATCGACTCCAAAGGGTTTTGATGTGAGTTTCTTCAATGACTTGATTTCGCTCGACAATTCGCCATCGCGCATGGTCGAGGCGCCAAAGGTGCCGATGCCACCGGCTTGGCTGACTGCGGCGACAAGTTCGTGATAAGAAACGCCGCCCATGCCTGCCAGCATCACAGGATGTTCGATATCGAACATCTCAGTGATTCGGGTGCGCACGACCAACCAACCTAGTTGGTCTCGATTGCCAGATTGGTCTCGAAGGCCCCGGCGCGTTTTAAAAACTTGCGGTGCCATCTTCGCGGGGTAAGCACGGCGGCGCGAGGCTCGTCTTCGAACATCCAACGTACAAAATTTCGACGTGTCCAGTCCGAGGTGCCGGCAAGTCGCAATACACCGCGTGTCAATACCGAACTCTGCAAAATTTTGCCCAAGACAAAACTCATGCGGTGGTCGGCAAAGAACTCTCGTTTGATCTTCTTTGCATAAGCCCTGCCGATGGCATGCTCGTCAAACCTGGGTGAGCTGGTTATGGCCTCGCCAGCCAGTACACCTGTCAAAAGTGCTTGACCAATACCCTCGCCAGTCATCGTGTCGGCTGCACAAACTGCATCACCGACAAAGAGAGTGCGACCTGCAAAAAGTTTTGCCGATGTGATGCTTGCTGGTATCGGCCAAGCGGTGTGGCGACCTTCGAGAACGGCATCTTTGCCGAGTGCCTCGACAATGTGGGGTCGAGCAAGAAGTTCGACCCACAGCGACTTCATTTCTTGCACCGTATATTTCGA
>CAYOVI010000071.1:0-8031 GCA_964407365.1 uncultured Ferrithrix sp. | reverse complement strand
TGAAGGCCGGCAACTCGTTTTGTGCAGTAGACGAAGACTTCACCGCATATGGATTGCTCGATCATCGGCATACCCCCGAGATCGAACAGGTCACGGGTGCACAGGTTTTGTTCACGCCGCATTTGGCGCCGATGAATCGGGGCATTCTCGCAACCTGTTATGGGCGACCAGTTGATGCATCAAAAACGACTACTGCATCTCTGCTTGCAGTGTTGAGTCGCACATATGCGCATGAGCCATTTGTGGCCGTTCGGCCGTTTTCGCCATCTACAAAAGCAACATTGGGTAGCAACTCGGTTCATTTGTCTGCTCGTTTTGATCAACGAACTGGCTATGTGATCGTTTTGGCGGCCATCGACAACCTGACAAAAGGCGCAGCCGGCGGTGCGGTGCAAGCAGCCAACGTCGCATTAGGCATCGACGAAAGTTTTGGTCTGAGCAAAGTTGGCATGTATCCATGACCGCTCAACAGCGAACTGCAATCGATCAGAGCGTGGTTGATTCGGCACAAATTGCCAATTTGCTGATTGAGGCACTGCCATATATTCAAAAATTTGCGGGCAAGACGGTTGTTGTCAAATATGGCGGCAATGCGATAGCGGGTGCCAATGGCGATGAAGGCTTGTCTGAGTTTGCCAAAGACATTGCTTTGTTGCACGCTGTTGGTTTCAAGCCCGTCGTTGTGCACGGAGGTGGCCCACAGATTTCGGCGATGATGGAACGCCTCGGCAAGAAACCACATTTTCATAATGGCTTGCGTGTCACCGATAAAGAAACGATGGAAATCGTCAGCATGGTTTTGCTCGGTACCGTCAACCCACAATTGGTTTCGGCAATCAACCAACATGGCGCACCTGCAGTTGGGGTGTCTGGTCAAGACGCCAATATGTTCGTAGTCTCGCCCCACGATGAGGCTCTCGGTTTTGTTGGTGAAATCACCAAGGTCGATGCAACAATCGTCAAAAAAATGTTGGCCGAATCACAGGTGCCAGTCGTGGCAACTTTGGGCACAGACCATGTTGGCCAGGCATACAACATCAATGCCGACACTGCCGCCGGGGCGTTGGCTGAGGCCCTCGGAGCACAAAAGTTGATTTATCTCACGGACATTGCCGGTGTTCGCGCGAACAAAGACGACGCCGGCTCGTTGTTGCGTCAAGCAACGACTTCGCAGTTGCGAACCCTTCTCGGGTCGGGGGCTATAGACGGCGGAATGATTCCGAAAATCGAGAGTTGCGTAGCGGCCATTGAGCGTGGAGTTTTTCAGGCCCATATTTTGGATGGGCGCATCGCCCATGTTTTGTTGCTCGAATTGTTCACCGATGCCGGCGTCGGCACGATGGTTTCGAAAGGTTGAAATCAATGAGTATTAAACCTTCGACGCACGCCTTTTCTGAGTCACAAACTGCCAAAACGTTGCTCAACGATCGACCATCATGTCCGTTCATGCCTGTTTTTGGCCCACCACAGGTGATGTTTGAGCGTGGTCAGGGCACGCAACTATGGGATGTCAACGGCAAAAGATATTTAGATTTTTTGAGCGGCATCGCGGTGACCTCGCTTGGTCACAGCAACCCAGTTATCGCCGCGGCTATTTCGCAACAGGCAAACACCTTGTTGCATGTCAGCAACTTTTTTTCTAACCCCGTGGCGACCCAAGCCGCGATCATGGTTGACAAGTTGGTTAGCAAAGCTTGTTCGAAAGCGGCAGGTTTCGGTCAAGTATTTTTCTGCAATTCGGGAGCCGAAGCCAACGAAGCGGCCATAAAACTGGCCCGCAAATTTGGCGGGCGCAACAAACACGTAGTTGTCAGCGCATTGGGTAGTTTTCATGGCAGAACCCTTGCCGCCCTTGCGGCGACTGGTCAACCAGAAAAGCACGAGCCGTTCGCGCCGATGCCCGAGGGTTTTCGCCATGTTGCGTTCAACGACATCAAATCGCTCGAGGCAAGCCTCGATGATTCGGTGGCGGCAATTTTGCTCGAGACAATTCAAGGTGAAGGCGGAGTTATTCCTGCTTCAAATGAATATCTACAAACAGTGCGCCAAATCTGCACCGAACGAGGCATCTTGATGATGATTGACGAAGTGCAAACGGGTTTTGCCAGAACAGGCAAGTGGTTCGGTTTCGAACATGCCCAAGTGGCACCAGATGTTGTGATGCTGGCCAAAGCGATGGGCAACGGAATGCCGATTGGCGCACTTTGGGCGAGAAAAGAGATCGCCAATGTTTTCAAGCCGGGTGACCACGGCAGCACATACAGCGGCACCGCTCTGGCCACAGCTGCTGCCCGTGCGACGATGCAGATGATGATTGATATGAATGCACCTCAAGTTGCGCTCGAAAAAGGTGCCGAGCTGGCGACAAAACTGCGCACGCTCAAAAGCGTCGTCGACGTGCGCGGCAGGGGGTTGTTGCTTGCCGCCGAATTGAGCCCTGCATTCGACGCCAAGAAGGTCGCCCAGAAGTTGCTTGAAAATGGTCTAGTCGTCAATGGTGTCACGAGCCACGCATTGCGACTTGCGCCACCTTTCACGGTTAGCTCGCACGAGATAGATGAAGCGATTTCGATTATGAACCAAGTTATATGAGCGCAAGACACTTCTTAGATGTTGCCGATTTTTCGGCACGCGACTTGAACGCCGTTTTGAACTTGGCATCGTCGGATTATTCGAAACTTGGTCGACCACTTGCCGGCAAAGGTGTTGCATTGATTTTTGAAAAGCCGTCGAATCGCACACGCCACAGCATGGAAATGGCGGTCGTGCAACTCGGTGGTCACCCGATTTTCACCCGTGGCGAAGAGGTTGGTTTTGACGATCGTGAAACTGTCGAAGACGTGACACGAATTATGGCTGGCTATCACCACGTGATTGCCGCCCGAGTTTTTTCCCACACTGTTCTGCAAAGAATGGCCAAAGTGTCTAGCGTGCCGATTGTCAACATGCTCAGCGAGCAGTCGCACCCGTTGCAGGCGGTTGCCGATGTTTTGACGATGCGCCAAGAGTTGGGCAGTCTCAACAAAAAGACCGTCGCCTGGGTGGGCGACTTCAACAACGTGGCTAGGTCTTTGGCCGAAGCATGCGCTCTTGAGGGAATGCACATTCGTCTGGGCTGCCCGCAGGGTTATGGTGCCGACGACGGCGAGCTGAATCGCATTTTGAAACTGGGTGCTGCATCAGTTGAACAACACGATTCGGCAAAAATTGCCGCCATCGGGGCTCACGCCGTGCACACCGACGTTTTCGTTTCGATGGGTCAAGAATCTGAAACCGCCAAACGCATGGCTGACTTTGCAAACTTTAAGGTTGATACCGACGTGATGTCTGTGGCCGATAAATCAGCGATCTTCATGCACTGTCTGCCCGCTCATCGCGAAATTGAAGTGACGTCAGAGGTCATCGATGGCGCTCAAAGTCGAGTTGTTTCACAAGCACATAACCGAATGCATGCAGCACGCGGCGTGCTCGCACACCTGATGGGGGTCACACTTTGAGCACCAAAGTTCAGCGTCAGCAATTGATCGCCAAGATATTGGCCACACAAAAAGTCACGAGCCAACCGATGCTGCGTGAATTGTTAAAAAAGAAGGGCATCGCAGCGACGCAAGCCACGGTCTCGCGAGATCTCGAAGATCTCGGTGCGGTCAAGGTGCGCACCTCGGGTGGTGAGACGACATATGCGATTCCTGAGTTTGAACCCGATCGTCTGTCGCCACCCGATCAACTCAAGCGGGTGCTGGCTGAGTGGGTGGCAGATGTGCAATTCAACGAACCGATTGTTGTCGTGCGCACACCTCCGGGTTGTGCTCACGTGGTCGCCTCGGCACTCGATCGTTCTCGTCTGAAGGGTTTGCTTGGCACCGTCGCCGGAGACGACACGATGATGTGCGTGGCCCAGTCGAATTATTCGGCAAAGCGATTGGCCAAAGACATCAAGCAACTGGCAGGTCTCGAAAATGACTGACCAACCCCTGTGGCATGGCAGATTTGAGGCCAGTCCTGCCGAAGCATTGATGGCCTTCACACAAAGCCTCTCTTTTGACAAAAATCTCTGGCGTGACGACATCACGGGCTCAATTGCCCATGTGCGTGGCTTGGCGCATGCGAAAATTATCTCGATAGCCGAGAGTGAAAAAATAATTTTGGCGCTCAATACGGTTGCTTCAGAAATGTCGACGGGCAAATTTGAGTTTGTCGCTAGCGACGAAGATATTCACACTGCCATCGAGCGTCGGGTGACCCAACTCGCCCCCGAATCTGGTGCAAAATTGCACACCGGTCGAAGCCGAAACGATCAAGTGGCCACAGCGATGCGTCTTTGGTGCAAGCGTGAACTCGCAGAAATTGCAAAATTGACACTCGATCTTTGTGATGTGCTCAATCGTCGCGCCAGCGAATCTGGATGGGGCGCCGATGGGGTTTATCTGCCTGGCTATACCCACATGCAACACGCTCAACCCGTGTTGCTTGCGCATCATTTTGCTGCGCACTGCTGGGCTCTATTGCGAGATGTCGATCGTTTGAGCCAGACAATCGAGCGACTCGACGTTTCACCACTTGGCGCCGGGGCTTTGGCAGGCTCTTCGCTACCCCTCGACGCCGACTTTGTCGCCAAAGAACTTGGCTTTTCTCGACGTTTCAACAACTCTCTTGACGCTGTTTCAGATCGAGATTTCGTTGCCGAGGCTCTTTTTGACCTTGCGTTGATCGGCATTCATCTTTCGCGCATCGGTGAAGAGTGGGTGATATGGACAACTCAAGAGTTTGGTTTTGCTGTGCTCGATGATTCATATGCCACGGGTTCTTCGATGTTGCCGCAAAAGAAAAACGCCGACATCGCCGAACTTGCGCGTGGCAAGTCGGGTCGAATGATCGGCAATTTGACTGGTTTGTTGGCAACCCTGAAGGCAATGCCTTTGTCATATAACCGCGACTTGCAAGAAGACAAAGAACCACTGTTCGACTCGGTGCAACAGGTGGGCCTTGGGCTTCGTGCGATCGCAGGAATGATTGCAACGGCCGAGATCAATGCATCGATCATGAAGTCGGCCGCAGATTCTCAACTTCTTGGTGCAACCGACTTGGCCGAGTGGCTTGTTGCACAGGGTATGGCGTTTCGTGAGGCTCACGCCCATGTGGGGGCACTTGTCAGCAAGTCGATTCGTGAATCGGTGCCGCTTGTGCAACTTGTTAAAAGCGACAAGAAACTTGGACCTGATGCAGCTAAGTTGCTTGAGCCTGGCGTTGGTGTCGCGCGTCGAACCACCAAGGGCGCAAGCGGACCAGTGCCCGGTTTGGCTCAGTCCAGTGAGTTGAATGCGGCCTTGACGGTGATGAGAACACGAATCGCAGCACTAAACAACGCGCAATAACGCCTATTATTGCTCGTGTGACTGCCGCGCAAGATTTTGTCAAAGAGTTTGGTGCACGCGGTCTGATTCACGACAGCACCGATCGCGCGGCGCTAACGGCTCGAGCCACGCAATCGCCCCTCGGGGTTTATGTCGGCTTCGACCCGACCGCAGACTCGCTGCACATTGGTCACTTGTTGGGGCAAATCACGTTGCGCAGATTGCAGTTGCTGGGTCATCGACCGTTCACGTTGGCTGGTGGAGCCACCGGTATGGTTGGCGACCCGTCGGGTCGCAGCGAAGAGCGAAACTTGCTTGACGCCGAGACTTTGCATCACAACGTGCAATGCATCAAGCGCCAACTTGAGCGCATCCTAGATTTCGAAAAGGGCCCGACTCAGGCGGTGTTGGTCGACAACGCCGATTGGACGCGCAAGTTTTCGATGCTTGATTTTTTGCGCGAAGTCGGCAAGCACATCACCGTAAATCAGATGTTGGCCAAAGATTCGGTCAAGAGTCGAATAGCCGACACAAACGGACTTTCGTACACAGAATTTAGCTATATGTTGCTCCAAGCCAACGACTTTCGTCACTTGGCCGAACATCACAATTGCGAGATGCAAATGGGCGGTTCAGACCAGTGGGGCAACATCACAGCCGGCATCGATCTGATTCGCAAAAAACTCGGCCGTTCGGCGTTTGGTCTTACTTGGCCCTTGGTCACCCGAGCCGACGGCACGAAGTTCGGCAAGACCGCAGATGGAGCAATATGGCTAGATGCGCGTCGCACCTCGCCGTATCAATTTCGCCAATATTTCGTGCAGATTGCCGACGCCGACATCGAAAAGATGCTGCTGCAGTTTTCATTGCATCCCGTCGAAGTGGTCAAAGAGATCGTGGCCGAACAACGCCGCAGCCCCGAGTCGCGAATCGCCCAGAGGTCTTTGGCGCGCGAACTAACCGCATTGGTGCACGGCCCCGAGGCCGCCGAGGCCGCCGAAGAAGCGGCAGCAGTTTTGTTCGGGGCGAACCCGATGTCGGCGACACCAGCGACTTTGCATCTGATTGCAAGCGAAGTGGCGGTCACCCAGATGGGTGTGGCCGCACTTGGCGACCCCGTGGCCGTCTTGGTCGAAACCAAACTTGCTTCATCAAACAGCGAAGCACGTCGATTGTTGACTCAGCGAAGCGTGCGGGCCAATGGTGAACAACTCGATGATTCGACGAACCTCTCGAAGATCGCGTTGCTACATGATCGATGGTTATTGCTGCGCAAAGGAAAGACGAGCTATCACCTCGTCGACATTAAAGGCTGAGATTTCAGCTAACCATCAGCTCAAATTTGTTCACGCCACGAATCGTCAGGCGATCTCGCCATTCGGGTGTGCTTGCCATTTCGATTTTTTCAAATGTCTGTACGAGCGTGGTCAAGGCAATTTCAGTTTCGAGCTTTGCCAAAGACGCACCCAAGCAATAGTGCACGCCTGCTGCAAACGAAAGATGCCGGTTTGAATTTGGCCTGAGAAAATCCAATTTGTGCGGGTCGGCAAAAACGCTCGGGTCGTGATTGGCTGCCCCCAAACTTGCCAACACAAGCGAGCCCTTTTCGACTTTGATTTCTTGTCCTGCAACTTCGAACTTGCAGTCGACTAGCGGGGTGCGAATCGTGTGTTGCACCGGGCCATTGAAGCGCAAAAGTTCATCCACCATGTTTTGGGTGCAGCCCTCAGTGCGCATCATGGCAAGTTGATCGGGGTGGGTGATTAGTGCATGAACCGAATTGCCGATCAGATTGACCGTGGTCTCGTGGCCGGCGATATAAAGCAAAATCACGAACGACATCAGTTCGTCGTTGTTGAGTTTTTCACCTTGTTCTTCGACGCTGATCAATGACGAGAGCATGTCATCACCCATGTTGCGACGGCGGTGCGCAATGATCTCTGCGAGATATGGTCGCATTTTTTCGATTGCTGCTTGCCCTTTTTTTAGATCTTCGACACTCGTGGTCGGCTCGAGAGTCGCGGTGATTATCTGCGACCATTCGCGAAGTTCTTCGGCGCGATCAGTGGGCATTGCGAGCAGATCTGAGATCACTTGAAATGGCACCGGAAACGCGAGTTCTTCGACTAGTTCTAGACGACCTGAATTTCTGGCGTTGGCAAGAGAAACATCGACGAGTTGCCCAATTCGATTTCGCAATTTTTCAATCGCGCTTGGCGTGAATGATTTGGCGACCAAACGTCGCAGTCGGGTGTGGTCTGGCGGGTCAAGATTGAGAATCGATTTGCTGCGCTCGTTGTCGCGCTTGAATCGTCTAGTTGGCGAGTCGGGCAAGTTGGCATTCAATTCGATGTCACGGCTGAAGTCGTTGCTGCGCAAAGTGCTGACGACATCGTCATAGCGTGTGAGCACGACAAAGCCGATAGGCGTTTTGTGCACTGGTTCGTGTTGGCGCAATCTGTCGTAAAATGGATGGGGATTGTTGCGAAATTGCGCATCAAATGGATCAAACGAGACCTCAACCACGCCAAAACCCTAGTTTTCTCAACTACTTTTGCCCCCATGGGGCAAACGACGCTGAAATCATTGGTTTTTTATGATGTTTTTGGCCCAAAAGGTTGATGAATCAAGGGATTTATGGCTAGTATTGCTCCCCGCACTCTGAACAGGGTGCGTC
>CAYOVI010000070.1:0-8048 GCA_964407365.1 uncultured Ferrithrix sp. | reverse complement strand
CTATTCGGGTGCGCGGCAACGAAATTTCGATATCTGGCTCTGAGACCGACACAGTCGGCAGTCTCTTTGAAGAACTCACGTCGCTGCTTCAGGGCGGCGAGAATTTGAGCTCTGTAGTCGTAGCACGAAGCATCGAGATGCTTCGACTTCATGAGCGACCAAGTTCTGTTCTGACCCACGACATTGTCCGAATGAATCAGGGCAAGCCGGTTCGCCCAAAAACCTCGGGTCAAAAACACTACGTAGATGCAATTCGTGACAATGTCATTACTTTTGGACTTGGTCCTGCTGGTACTGGCAAAAGTTGGCTTGCCATTGCGATGGCGGTTCATGCCCTGCAGACCAAGACCGTTCAGAGAATCATTTTGACCAGACCAGCAGTTGAGGCTGGCGAGAGACTTGGGTTTTTGCCAGGTGACTTGATGGCCAAGTTAGACCCTTATCTTCGTCCTCTTTACGATGCCCTTCACGACATGGTTGGCGCCGAAGGTGCACAAAAACTCGTAGAGAAACAAATTGTTGAGGTTGCGCCACTGGCCTATATGCGGGGTAGAACTTTGAACAATAGTTTCATCATCTTGGATGAAGCGCAAAATGCCACACCTGAGCAGATAAAAATGTTCCTGACTCGCATCGGTTTTGGCTCAAAGGTTGTCGTCACTGGTGATATGACCCAAGTTGACGTTCCCGACAATCGCAGTGGACTTTCGGGTCTTGAGAGCATTCTTGCAGGTGTCGACGGTCTTGCATTCGTGCACCTGGGTGTCGGTGACATTGTGCGCCACAAAATTGTTTCAGACATAGTGGCCGCTTATGAAGCCAAGGGTTCGAGCGCAGTGAAAAGCCGTGCTTGAGCCACATTTAAAGCGCAAAGGCCCCCGAAAAGTTGGTGGAGACGGAGAGATTGAAGTCTTTTGCGCCGACGAACAAACCGACGTCGCTGTCGATATCACCAGGTGGCATCAGTTGGCAAAAGATTTGCTGATTTCAGAGGGCGTTCGAGGTGCAGTTGAACTGACTTTGATGTTCGTGCCCGAGTCGACCATTGCCGGCTTGAATGAAAAATTTATGGGCAAGACCGGGCCAACCGATGTTTTGTCTTTTCCGCTTGACGCAGTCGATGTAGTCAGACCCAATGGGCCAGGTGCGCAGTCTCGAGGGCCCGACAAATTGAATCTAGATTTCAACGACTTGCCAACTCTGCTCGGTGACGTCGTGGTTTGCCCGAGCGTGGCAAAGCGCCAATGTTCGAATCATGCGGGCAATCTCGAAGATGAGTTTGCCTTGTTGATCACTCATGGCATTTTGCATGTCTTGGGTTATGACCACGAACAAGATTCAGATGCCCAAAGAATGCAAGCGCGCGAGCGCGAGTTGCTTGAGCTTCACCATTGGCACGGACCGATGCCGAAAAGTTTCTCGAAAGTTTACGAATGATTTTCGCGGCAGCACCGACTGCAGCAGATTATTGGATGCTTGTCGCCGTCTTTGTGCTGCTGATCGTCTTGACCGGGTTGTCACTTGCCGAGATGAGTCTTTCGCGAATAACAAAACAAAAAGCTCAAGCAATGGTCGAAGAGCACAAAAAGAGATCGCATATTATTTTGAGGCTTGCCGAAGATCCGACCAAGTGGGTGAATCCACTTTTGTTGACGGTGAATATCTTTCAAACCATTCAGGCAACTTTGACGGGCATCGTTTCGGGTCGACTATTTGGTGCGCCTGGCGTGGCCGTCGGGGTTTCTCTCAACGTGATCGTGTTTTTTGTGCTGGCTGAGGCGGTTCCCAAAACATATGGCTTGATTCATTCTGAGCGTGGTGCGAGTTTGACGGCGATTCCCGTCAGCGCTCTGACAAGTTTTTATCCGTTGCGAATTGTTTCCCAGGGTCTGATCAAGCTCACCAATCTGATCGTGCGAGGTGAGGGCTTGAAAGCGGGCCCATTCATCAGTGAGCAAGAATTTTTGGGCATTGTTGAAGCTGCGGCTCAAGGCGCGGTAATCGAGCATGAAGAGCGTGAGATGATCGAGTCTGTCATTGAGTTCGGTGACACAGTCGTGCGAGAAATAATGGTGCCAAGACCTGATGTCGTAATGATCAATGACAATCTGACTATTTCACAGGCCATTGACATTGTTGTCGAGCACCAATTGAGCCGTCTGCCAGTTTTGAGATCTGACGACGACGAGAGAGACGATCTTGTGGGGGTCGTCTATGCCAAAGATCTGATTGCAGCCGAAAGATCAGGTCGTGGCACAAATTCGATAAAGACGGCACTTCACAGTGTCGAAGTGGTGCCTGAGATGAAACCCGTGGCCGATTTGATGCGCCAGATGCAGCAAGAAAAATTTCATCTTGCCATGGTTGCAAATGAGTTCGGTGAATTGGCCGGCCTTGTAACCCTCGAAGACTGTCTTGAAGAACTCGTGGGTGAAATCGGCGATGAGCACGACGAAGACGACACGTCTGTTCAAAGACAACCCAATGGTGATCTCCTAGTAATTGGCGCTACCACCATCGACAAGTTGAACGAAGTCCTGCAGTCGGAAATAAGCGAGCAAGACTACGACACCATTGGTGGGCTTGTTTTTGGCGAGTTGGGGCACGTGCCCGAAATAGGCGAGACAGTGATCAAAGATGGTGTTTTGTTTCGTGTCGAAGAAATGGATGGTCGCCGCATTCAGGTGATCAGAGTTTCGTTGAACAAGAGTTGATCTAGTCTTATAAAATGGAAATTTCGCTGCGTGGCAAGACCGCCATTGTCACTGGTGCTTCTCGAGGCATAGGCAAAGCAATCGCTAAATCTTTTGTCGATGCCGGTGCGCAAGTCATGCTCACATCCCGAAAACAAGAAGCACTTGAGGCTGCAGCCAATGAAATTGGCGGCCAAACTGCAGTCTTTGCCGCCAACGCTGGCGATATTGAGCAGGGCCAAGCATGCATCGACGCCACCATGAAACGGTTCGGCAAAATAGACATTCTTGTCAACAACGCCGCCACCAACCCCTATTACGGTCACACACTCGGCGTTGATTCGTCACGATTCGACAAGACTTTTCAGGTGAACCTAAAAGGGCCATTATTTTGGAGTCAAGCGGTATGGAATGCATCGATGCAAAAACATCCCGGTGTGATTTTAAACATCGCCTCTGTTGGTGGTTTGCGATCAGAGCACGGTTTGGGCGTCTACAACTTGACCAAAGCGGCGCTCATTCACATGACTAGGCAACTTGCTTGTGAGCTGGGTCAAACGCGCGTCGTGGGCATCGCCCCGGGTCTGGTCAAGACGTTGTTTGCCTCGGTACTAATCGAAAATGTTGGCGACAAACTTGCAGCCGCATTGCCAACCAAGCGGCTTGGAGAACCCAACGACATTGCCAATTTGGCGCTATTCCTGTGTTCAGATTTAGCCTCATGGATCACCGGAGAAACCTACGTGATAGACGGCGGTGCAGGGGTTCGTTCAGGCACAATGTAAATTTTCGCCGCGCGAAAGAACACGGGGCCCAATGTGAGCAGAGCGACCGCCAAGACGATGCCCGAGGCGAGATATGTTGCGCGAAGCCCAAACGTGAAAGCGATCTGTCCGCCGATGAGAGCGCCAATGGCGGTGCTGCCAGTGCCGATAAACCTATAAACGCTGTTTACTCGACCAAATAAATCAGGTGGAATTAATCTTTGACGCATACTCACTGTGATCACGTTCCAAGTAGTTCCGGCGATTGCCATTACGATGCCACTTGTTGCAACGGCCCAAATTTCTGGAAACAACCCGGGTACGACGTCTGAGACGCCAAAAATGATGTAGGCAAAAATAATCGACGAAGTTGCGCCAAATTTGTGGCTCACTTTTTCGCCGAGCAGGCCACCCACGATTGAGCCTATTGAAATTGCCGCGAGCAAGATGCCAAAGCCACGCGCACCGATGCCGAGCTCGTCTCTTGCAAATTTAACGAAAACGGCTTGGGCGAACATTCCGCACATGTTGGCAATTCCGAGCATGATCGCCAGCGTTCGCAACAAACTATGGTGCCAGAGCCAGGCAAAACCCTGCCGAAGATCATTGCCAAATGAGCTTGGCTCTCGTTTGAGTTTGGGCTTGTTTGCAATCTGTATCGACGCGATTAAAAAAGCCGAGATCAACAAAGCAACGGCAAAAATGCCAAATGGCGCCCCAATTGCGATCACAAATATCCACGCCCCGAAGGGCAGACCGACGAAGCCATTGCTCACTATTTCAGTGATGTACAACCGGCTGTTTGCGGCCTCCAAAGACTTTTCGTCGACTATTGCAGGAATAATCGCTTGCGAACTCATGTCAAAAAACAACTCGCAGACGCCTGCGATTGCCGTGGCAATTATCAATAAATAAATATTCAACCAACCACCAGATGCCCCGATTGCGATTAGGCCGTAGACAACCGCACGAATGGCATTTGCCCTGTACATGATCTTTTGCTTGTCGTGGCGATCAAGATAAACGCCCGCTGGTAAAGAGAGCAACAACCAAGGCAGCATCGCCGCAAAACTGATCGCAGCTATGAGTCGAGTGTCGTCGGTCAGGGAAATGGCGAGCAGTGGCCCGGCAGCAACAACCATTCCGTCGCCAAGGTTTGAAACCGTCGAAGAGGCAAACAAACGCCAATAAGAGCCGGGTAGGCGAGAGCCATGGTCGTGATCGTGATGATCGTCGTGCTTGCTTGACGAGCCCATTGTTTGGTCAGACATGCATCTCACGAGAAATTGGCAAAAGATTGCGTAGATAATTCATTTGAACCTTGCCCAAACTAGACCTCGGAATTTGATTGACGATAAAAAGAATTTGCGGCGCACAATAGTCGGGCAATGTTGATCGCACATGTCTTCGAATATCTTTAAGCGTCAAGTTTGGTTGGTCAGGTTTCATAACCACCCAAGCGGTCACTGCCGAGCCCCATTTTTTGTCGGGTGTTGATGCAACGACAACATCGGCGACCTGCTCAATCTCTTTGATTGAATTCTCGATGGAGATTGGCCAAACCTTGAAGCCACCCGTATTGATCAGGTCATCTTTTCGACCAGACACACTTAGTCGCTGATTTATTATCTCACCGAGGTCGCCGGTCTTTAACCAACCATCAGATGTTTTCGGATCAGTTCCATCGCGATAACAGCGCAACAAACTCGTGGAGCGAATTTCAATCTCTGAATCGACGCCGAGTCTTACCTCGACGTCATCAAGCGGCGACCCGTCATAGACCACTCCACCCATTGTCTCGGTGAGCCCATATGTGACGATTGTGTTCGGCGCTAACCCTTCAGGTGGGCGAGCACCTCCCAGCAGCACCTTTTTGAATCTAGAAATGTCAACAGCGCCGAGAGCCGATGGCACGAGTGAGGTCAGGTTTGCGCCCTTGTCAAGTGCATCTTCAATCGTCGTTCTGTCTGGTCGCTGACCAATAGTAAGTTTCGAGCCGAAATGCTGTGCACGAAAAATAACTGAGAGTCCGCCTGCATGGGCAAGCGATATGCATGCCAGCCAATGATCTTCAGCGGTGCACTCAAGTCGTGATCCGGTCATTTTTGTTGCAGACATAATCGAATCGTGTGTGTGTACGACTCCTTTTGGGGGGCCGGTCGAACCTGAGGTGGCGATGACAAGTGCATCACCGTCTGCGGTTGGTTTGCCGCCATCAAGTTTCGTTTTCTCACCGAACTCGTCGATGACCGATGAGGCCTTCAAATCTTTCACTAACTGCTCACGCGCAACTACGGGGAGTCGCTGATCTATCGGAAGAAAAGCATCACCTTTTTGCCAAATTTCTTGGATTGTCGCAACGAACTGCTCGCAGGCAGGCATGTCGATGGCAACAAGTTCACGCACCATTTCAGCGTAGATGTTTGTTGTTAAGTTGGGGTCGTGAAAGACTCATCAAAATTGTGGATCCAAGGTTCGCGACCCAAGACGTTGCCAGCTGCAGTCGCACCTGTTCTAGTTGGCACTGCGTGTGCAAAGCTCGCAGATTCGCAGTTGGCAACCTGGTCGAACTCGTTGTTGGCCCTTGTCGTCAGTTTGGCGTTGCAGGTCGGTGTGAACTTTGCCAACGACTATTCCGACGGGGTCAGGGGCACTGACAAGAATCGAGTTGGCCCGTTGCGCTTGGTGGGCTCGGGGGCAAAGAGTCCTCAACTGGTAAAACGGGCGGTATTTTTTTCGTTTGGAATTGCGGCAATCTTCGGATTCGTTTTGGCAATTCTCGTATCGCTATGGCTGCTTTTGGTTGGTGTCTTGTGCTTTCTTGCCGGTTGGTTCTATACGGGTGGCAAAACACCTTATGGATATCTCGGGTTAGGCGAAGTTTTTGTGTTCATCTTTTTCGGGATTGTCGCAACCATGGGCACTACTTATGTGACAATTCAAAAGTTGACCTTGATGAGTTTCCTTGGTTCTTTGGTTGTTGGCTGTCTGGCATGTGCTTTATTGGCTGTCAACAACCTTCGTGACATAAACGGAGATGCAGCCTCAAACAAAAGAACCCTTGCCGTTCGTCTCGGAGCAAAGTTAGCGGGAAGGTTTTATGTTTTCTTGAATCTGGTCGCGGCTTTAGCCACGGTTTTTGCGGCATTTTTTAAACCCACGGCATTGCTCGGTCTCGTTGGCTTTTTGGCAGCGATTAAGCCAATTAGAAAAGTTGCACGAGGCGCAACCGGGTCAGAGCTGATCGAGGTTTTGGCTGCGACTGGGCGTGTGCAAATTTTTGTCGCATTGACCCTTAGTTTTGGTCTGATTATTTGATGCAAAGTTAATTTTTCAAAAATTGATGCAGCAATTTGTTGAATTTTTCGGGCTGCTCTAGATGTGGTGTGTGGCCAGAATCGGCCACGATGCTCAATTGAGCATTTTCGCCGATCTCAAAAACAATTCTCTCGGCAAGGTCTCTATATTTTTGGTCGTTTGACCCAGCGATGACAAGAACAGGCATTTTCAATTCGCAAAGACGTGACCACACGGGTTGCTGACGGCCGGCCCCGCAAAGTCGCAGGCTCGAACTCAAACCTGTTGCCGTGTTGTTGAGACGCAGTGAACGCTGATCATTCTCGGGTCGAAGACCCGAAAAAATTGGTTGTCTAAGCCACTCGTCTATGAATTTTGCAACGCCGATCTGTTCGACTCTTTTGGCGAGTTCTTCGTCTTGGTTGATTCGATTTAAACGAGATTCTCTGTCTTCAATGCCTGCAGTAGTGCTGACCAAAACCAATTTCGATACCTTTTCGGGTTCTGCGAGTGCCAAGGTCAGGCAAAATCTGCCGCCAAGTGAATAGCCGACATAGGTTGCATTTCCACCCACGTCACAAATTGCTCTGGCTCCTGATTCGAGATTCAATGAAACGTCGCTTGAGTCGCCGTGATTTGGTGCGTCTAGACAGACAACTTCAAATTCATCTTTGAGATCGTCGCTCAGCTCTTGCCATGTTTCATGGGTTTGAGTGAAGCCATGAACCATGACGACCCGATGACCCGAGCCGACGCACCAGTTAGCAAGCATCAATTACCACCAGGAAATTGAGCATGTGCGATTTGGCACAAACGCAGACTTATTTGACTTCATTGCTGCCACGATAGAGGAATGGGTTCTTCGGCTGCCACCACGGCGACTTTTTGCGCAACTCTTGTGGACGAGTGGATCGCTTGTGGTGTTCGCCATGCTGTGGTTTCGCCTGGTTCAAGGTCGACGCCAATCGCCCTTGAAATCGCTGCACGCGATGAAATGGCGATACATATATTTCACGATGAACGTAGCGCGGCATTTGCCGCCTTGGGCATAGCTCGGGCTTCGGGTGTGCCCCCATTGTTGGTCTGCTCGTCGGGCACCGCTGCTGTCGAGTTTCACCCGGCGATTGTAGAGGCACACCAAAGCGAGTTGCCGATAATTGTTTGCACTGCAGATCGCCCGGCTGAGTTGCAAGGAGTTGGGGCACCGCAAACTATCGACCAGATAAATCTCTACGGAGTATCGGTAAGAAAGTTTGTCAACGCTCAAGTTGCTCAAGATTCGCAACGTAACTCG
>CAYOVI010000069.1:0-8267 GCA_964407365.1 uncultured Ferrithrix sp. | reverse complement strand
GTTGAACAGGCCGTGAGCCTTCGCAAGGCGAATCGACAATGAGCACAGCAACAACCATTTCGACTCGCCGTGACATTCTTGGTGTCTCGGCCCTTCGACCGGATGGTGCTGCAAAGGTTAAAGGGCAATTCGAGTTCTCGTCAGATCTGCACGCTGAAAATATGCTCTGGGGTGCAACTCTTCGTAGTCCGCACCCATATGCGCGAATAAAGAAAATTGATCTTACTGAGGCCTACAAAATCAACGGTGTCGAAGCAATCATTTTCGCCGATGACGTGCCCGGCAAGAAAACCTATGGCCTCATATCTAGCGACCAGCCCGTTTTCGCCATCGAATTTGTTCGCTACGTCGGCGAACCGATTGCAGCAGTAGCCGCAGACCACCCCGAAACTTGTCGGCGTGCAATCGCAGCAATCAAGATCGATTACGAGATTCTTGAACCTTTGACCAATGCAGATCTTGCAACTATCGACTCAACACCGGCAATTCACCCAGATGGCAACATTATTCGTCGGCAAAAAATTATTGCTGGCGACCAAAATTTGCAAGGTGAAGTCATAGTTGAGGGCATCTATGAAATTGGCATGCAAGACCAGGCATTTTTGGGCCTAGAGGCCGCATTGGCCATACCAGATCCGGGTGGCGCCGGGGTCGAAATGTTCGTGGCTACACAGTGGCTACATGAAGACCAAAAGCAAATCGCAGCGTGTCTTGGTTTGCCACTCGACAAGGTTCGCCTGATTCTTGGCGGTGTTGGCGGTGCATTCGGCGCTCGCGAAGACATCAGTCTCCAGGTTCACTGCGCCTTGTTGGCTCTGCGAACATCGCGCCCGATAAAAATGCAATATAGTCGCGAAGAGTCTTTCTACGGCCATGTCCATCGACATCCGGCGAAGATTTCGATTCGTCATCACGCCAAAAAAACCGGCGAAATTCAACGCATTGAGGCTCGACTTGTTTTTGACGGGGGTGCCTATGCTTCGACAAGTTCGGCGGTTTTAATCAACGGAATCACCCATATTCAAGGGCCATACCGTTGCGAAAATGCGACTATCGATGGTTACGCAGTGCGTACCAATAATCCACCTTGTGGTGCAATGCGTGGCTTTGGAGTCGTTCAAGCGTGCTACGCCCACGAAAGCCAGATGGATAAATTGGCAGATGCTTGTGGTTTGTCACCCGTCGAGATTCGTCTGCGAAACGCAATGGTCACCGGGGACAAACTGATAACTGGTCAAATTGTCGAGAGCGTGGCACCAGTTGCGCGCTGCATCAACGAAACCCAGGCCATTGCGCTGCCAGCACCGTTAACTGATCACATGAGTCCACTTGAACTTGTTGGTGGCTCGGGTTTGACTTCACTGCCCCACAACATCGTGCGCGGTGTCGGCTGGGGTGTGTCGATAAAGAACTTGATGTATAGCGAAACTTTCGATGATTTTGCAACTGCGCGTTGTCAACTTAAAGACGGCGTCGTGACTCTCAAGTTTGCGACCGTTGAGGTAGGTCAAGGATTCGTAGTTCTCGCCCCTCAAATTGCGCGCACCGTTCTCGGTGTCGACACGGTCATTCTCGACACGGTTGACACCGGCATTGGTTCGGCCGGAAGCACTTCGGCGTCGCGTCAAACCTGGATGAGTGGAGGCGCAGTTGACGGTGCATGTCGTCTCGTTCGACAGAGACTTTTCGAACATGTGGGCAAAACTTTCAAGATCGACCCGATGAGATTAGTGATCGAAGGCACCGATGTAGTCGACATGATCGGAGATTTTCGAATAAGTGTTGCTGAAGCGTCGGCTGGAATTCTGATTGATGAAACTTTCGAGCATCACCATCGCCCGACAGAAGAACTTGACGAAAATGGACAGGGCAATTGCCATGTCGCATTCGCATTCGTGGCTCACAGAGCAGTGGTAGACGTTGATGTCGAACTCGGACTCGTCAAGGTTGTGCAAATAGCAACCGCACAAGATGTCGGACGGGTTCTAAACCCGACTGCGGCACTTGGTCAAATCGAAGGCGGCATCGCCCAAGGTCTTGGTCTTGCCGTGATGGAAGAAATCGTCCTTGAAAACGGAAAGATGCGCAACCCCAGTTTCACTGATTATCTGCTGCCAACCGCCCTTGATGCACCAAAGGTGGTTGCGGTGATGATCGAAGAGCCAGAGCCTCAGGCTCCCCTCGGGGCTAAAGGCATTGGCGAGCCACCTTGCATCTCGGTCACACCTGCCATTGCAGCAGCGATTCGCAATGCAACGGGCAGAGATCTGCCTCGAGTGCCGATCAGACCGCAAGACATTTGTCTTTAGAACTATTTGTTGGTCGAACCAGCTGACAGCAAAACGCCACCCAATTCACCGGGTCGGGCTTGAATCTTTTCGTATTTAACGATTTGCGGCTCGACGAAATCGGCATGTATACCGGCGTTTGCCGCCAACCTATCGACAGAGCGTCGTTGCGACGGGTCGACCAGAGAAACTACGACACCTTGTGATCCTGCGCGACCCGTGCGCCCAGAGCGATGAATATAGTCTTTGTGATCCGCAGGCGGGTCAAAGTGCACGACGCACGGCACGTCATCAATATGAATGCCACGAGCCGCAACATCTGTGGCAACCAAAATGTTTGACTTTCCTCGTCGAAACTCTTCAAGCGATCTCTCGCGCTGAGCCTGGCTTTTGTTGCCATGAATGATCGAAGATCGCACGCCAGATTGATCAAGCTGCTTTGCGACACGATCACAACCATGCTTGGTTCGACAAAACATGATGATTCTCTCATAGGCGTTGACCATTTGCGAAACCGTCGCTACGCGATCGTTGCGCTTGACCAGCCAGAATTTGTGGTCGATGTCGGGCTTGGCCTCCAACGATTTAGACTCATGTCTCTTTGGACTTTTCTGAAATTCTTTGACAACCTCCGAGATATCGCCATCTAGAGTCGCCGAAAAAAGCAGCACCTGCCTTTGCTTGGGTAAAGCTCGCAAAATTCGTCGCACCGCCGGCAAAAAACCCATGTCTGACATTCGATCAGCCTCGTCGAGCACCGCGATAGTCACTGCACTTAACGACATGTCACGACGCTCGAGCAAATCCTCGAGTCGTCCAGGCGTTGCCACGATTATGCTCGCATTTCTCACTGCCTTGACTTGTGGTCCATAACCTGCACCACCATAAACAGAGGCGACTCGCAAGTCGGTGCCGTCACAAAGCATGTCGATTTCTTTGGCAACTTGAATCGCCAGCTCGCGTGTGGGCACCAAAACCAGACCGCCTGGTTGCCCTGGCTTCGACCTATGCAATTTGATGGCCAAAACTAAGCCAAACGCAATTGTTTTTCCAGAGCCAGTCGGGGCTTTTCCACATACGTCGAGACCCGCTAATCCGTCAGGCAAGGTCGCTTCTTGAATCTCGAACGGCGATGTGATGCCTCGGCTCATGAGCCGATCTGCAAATCGTTTGGGCACACCAAGATCAACGAATGAAGTCACGACTATTTTCCCAACACCGTTTCGAGATAACCGTTCGAAAATCTACGATCTGGGTCGACCGAATTGCGCACAGCTTGAAAAACATTCCACTGTTGGTATCGCGAAGCCAAAGTTTCGGCGTTTTGAAAATGAATCTTTCCCCAGTGGGGCCTACCTTGGTAAGAGTTCATAATCTTTTCAACCTCGACAAAGTAGGGCATGTAGTTCATTCCTTTGAATATGTGCACTGCGATGTACGCAGAATCACGGTTGCTCGCTGTGCTTAGCGGAATCTCATCTGAGGCTGTAAAGCGAACCTCAACAGGAAAATTCAGGAAGAACCCACTATCTGCAACCATTCTACGCACTCGATTAAGCGCTTCCGCACATGACTCACGAGGAATTGCATATTCCATTTCATAAAACTTGACGATTCTTTTGCTGGCAAACACTTTGAAACTTGCGTCGCGATATTCATTGCGGCCTGCTGCTGGCAGGGCCTTTGCCAATTTGGGTATAAGTGCAGGTTTTGCTCGCCCAAGAGCACAAACGGCACCAAATGCATAGTTCTCCATCAAAGTCTTTGAATACCAATGTGAAAACCTAGACATTGGCTCTGCTGGCATTGTTGTTCGATTGTTTCGTTTGGTCAACGCCCAGCCGGTGTGAGGCACCCAAAAAAATTCGAAGTGATCATTGCTTTCGACATGCTCTTCGAGGTTTTGTAGAACTTCGTCCACCCTCATCGGTTGTTCGACAACCTCCAGATTGAACGCTGGCACCACCCTGAGGGTCACCGTGCTAATTAGGCCGAGGGCACCCAATCCCACTCGAGCACAGTTGAACAATTCTGCATTTTGTGTTGGCGAGCAACTCACCACCGACGAATCTGCAAGAACAATTCGAAGAGCAACAACCTGGTCAGCGATGCCTGTCAGTTTGGCACCCGTGCCATGGGTCGAGGTGGAAATCGCCCCGGCAATCGTTTGATAGGCGATATCACCGAGGTTCTGCATAGCTAATCCGTTTTCGTGAAGACGTTTGTTGATCTGGGTAAGTTCGATGCCAGATTGCACCGTTAGCGTGTTGGCATTTTTGTCAATCTCCAAAACAGAGTCGTATTGCGACAAATCAACGAGAATCTGGTCGGCTAGCGCGATGGCCGTAAAGCTGTGCCCGGAACCGACCGCCTTTATTCGCTTGTTATGAGTCAGAGCATATTGAACGACCTGTTGAAGCTCGTCTTCGGTTCGAGGCCGAGATATCAACACCCCGGTGGTTTGCTGGTTGCCAGCCCAATTTGACCAACTCCCATGGCGCAACACCTGATTCAAATCAGATTTCATTGGTTTTGCTTGGCGGTACGCAATGGCGTCAATCGACGTATGCCAACTATCACCAAAACTAGGGCCAGCATCGTGCCGATGTTGCTCAGCATGTGAAACCCGAACGCCTTGCGAATAAAACCACTCGAAAAACCTGCCATGCCGCCACTAAAGCTCATCATCAGGTCTGCGACACCTTGAACAGTCACTCGCGAAGATTCAGGCACAGATTCAACAAGCAAACTAGAGCCACCTATAAGCCCGAAACTCCAACCGATGCCAAGCAGCCACAAAGATGGCCAAAGCAAAGTGGCCGCGTCGCCAGCAAGTGCTGCCAAAATCGTTGCCAAAGTCAGGAGCATGGCCCCAGTCGAGATAGCCAGCAATTTTCCATAACGATCGGTGAACCTGCCCACCAATGGACTGAATGCGAACATTCCGGCGATGTGCAAAGAAATCACATAGGGGCTTACATCTTCGTGACCATGCAACTTCAAATGAACTGGGGTCATTGTCATCACAGCCACCATCGTTACTTGCGAGATGACCATTGACAAGATCGCTACTTTTGCGTTTATGGCTCGATTGATGATGCTGAATGCATCACCAAATTTTGGCGCGACGTACCCAGAGCGTCGGCTGGATTTCAGCCCGCCACTCACTTCGAGCGGGTCTGGGCGCAGACGAATTGCGACATTTGCAAGTGAGAAAACGAAAAATACGGCAGAAGCAACCCATGGCCCGGTGTACTTAGACCAGCCGAAGACTTGCATTCCGATTTCTTGGGCCGGCTTGATAAGAATCGGACCAAAAATTGCGCCAAAGGTAGACCCGAAGAGAATGAAACTCATTGCCTGACTTCGACGATCGGGTGCAGCCAAGTCCATTGCTGCATAACGTGAAAGAAGATTTGAGGCTTGACCCGAACCATAGAAAAACAAACCCAAAATGAAAAGCAAAAGCGACCGAGAGTTCACCGCATAACCAGCGAGAAGCCCGCCGAAAATCGCCATTGAATAGCCGTATTGCAAGCCGATTCTGCGCCCCTGACGGCTCATTTTTCTTGCCAGCACTTGAGACATAAAGGCCGAACCCATTGTGAATGTCGCACTCGAGATGCCACCCCAAGGCGTGTTTTGCCCCAAAATATCTTGGATGACAAATGCGCCGACTGTCACTGCGGCTGATAAAGCGGCAGCCGCCACGATTTGACCGACTACCAATACTCGAAGAGTTCGCTTTTGCAACGCAACCAAATCAAAATCAGGCCGCGTCACAGAACAACTTTCATCAATTAAAGATTACCCTTGTGTCGAAGGTGGGACTTGAACCCACACGCCCTTGCGAGCGCCAGCCCCTTAAGCTGGTGCGTCTGCCAATTTCGCCACTCCGACTTGCATTAAAAATCTATCTAGTTTGTCAGCAACAAACCCAACGCGATCACGGTTAAAACCCAAATGAGAGCCAAAACAGTCGTTATTCTGTTCAGGTTTCTTTCGGCAGCCGCAGACCCGAGGGCTGCTCCTCCACCACCACCGAACATGTCTGACAATCCGCCACCTCGTCCGCTGTGCAGCAGAACCCCGACGATCATTGCCACCATTGCGACCACATTGATGACGATTGTTACGTAGGTGATTAAGTCTCGCACGCCAAAATTCTATCTTTACATCTCCGGAAAATGGCACGCCGACATTTGGCCACTAGGCCTTTGGCTCAAAACTGGTTCTTCTTGGGCACAGATATCTTGGGCTTTCCAACATCGCGTTCTGAATCTGCAACCAGATGGCGGGTTAACCGGTGAGGGCACATCGCCTTCGAGCATTATTCGATTTCTCGCTCGCTCTGTCTTGGGGTCTGGCAAAGGCACTGCTGATAGCAACGCCTTCGTGTATGGATGCGTCGGATGTTCGTAGACCTCTTTTTGATCGCCGATCTCGACAATCTTGCCCAAATACATCACCGCGACTCGGTCGGCAATATGTCGAACAACCGAAAGATCGTGAGCGATGAATATATAACTCATGCCAAATTTTGATTGCAGATCTTCAAATAGATTCACAACGCCGGCCTGAATGCTGACATCGAGTGCCGAGACCGGCTCATCCAAAACGATCAGTGCCGGGTTGAGAGCCAACGCGCGGGCGACGCCAATTCTTTGACGTTGCCCACCTGAAAACTCATGCGGAAACCGCTGCGCATGGTCAGCCGAAAGTCCAACCATCTCGAGCAATTCGATCACTTTGTCGCCGTGATCGCCCGGCACATTTTGCACCACCAAGGGCTCAGAAATTGACGCACCGATTGTCATTTTCGGGTCTAGCGATGCGAAAGGATCTTGAAAGACGATCTGCATTTTTCTTCGAAGCGCCCGCAACTCTTCAAATTTGAGCGAACCAAGTTCATTGCCTTCGAATTTCACGCTTCCAGAAGTTGGCTCGATCAATCTCAGCACGCATCGACCAACAGTGGTCTTGCCCGAACCCGACTCGCCCACCAATCCCAGGGTCTGTCCTTTACCCAACGAGAATGAAACATTCGTGACCGCTTGAACTATGCGCTTTCTACGTCGCGCCCCGTTGTTAACTCTCAATTCAAAATTTTTTACGAGGTTGGTAACTTCAAGCAGTTCGCTTTTCATACGAAACTCTCGCTTTTGGGTAGTTCATGAGATCGAACACAGGCTGTCTGTAAATCACCATTTGCGACTAATTCGGGCAAATTTTCCTTGCAGATCTCGGCGGCAAAGTCACATCTCGTGTGAAATGCACAACCACGTGGCGGATTGAGCATATTTGGTGGAAAACCCACAATCGGCTTGAGTCGCTGTTTGCCCGGTCGGGGCAAAGATGCCAGCAATCCCCGCGTATATGGGTGACTTGGGTGATCGAACAAACTATCGATAGTTCCTTGTTCGACGTTGCGACCCGCATACATGACATTTACGCGATCAGCCACTCTGGCTATGACCCCGAGGTCGTGAGTGATCAAGACGACGGCTGTGCCAAAGCGATCTTGCACACGCTTGATAACTTCAAGAATTTGCGCTTGCACCGTCACGTCTAGGGCGGTTGTCGGCTCGTCAGCGATCAGCACCTTCGGATTATTCGCAATTGCAATCGCAATCACAACACGCTGACGCATGCCACCAGAAAACTCGTGCGGAAACTGCCTCGCTCGGTCACTTGGCTGAGGTATGCCGACAATGTCCAGAAGTTCAATCGAGCGTTTTTCGGCTTCGCGGGTCGAAAGACTTTGGTGCGAACGCAGCATCTCTGAAATTTGGTCACCAATTCGATGCACCGGATTCAGCGCAGAAAGTGGGTCTTGAAATATCATCGACAACAGGCGCCCACGCACCGAGCGCATCTTCTTGGGCGATGCACCGATCAACTGTTCACCATCCAACACAACCGAGCCAGTTACATGTGCTCGCACCGGCAAAAGGCCCATGGTCGCCAAGAAGCTCACCG
>CAYOVI010000068.1:0-8538 GCA_964407365.1 uncultured Ferrithrix sp. | reverse complement strand
GTTGCATATTTCTTGACGATGTTAAAAATCGCCTGGCGTGAAAGCCGAGTTCCGCGCGCGCTCAGAAAAACGGCATCGCTGTCTTGGCGACTCGACCATTGGTCTGGCTCTAAGTTTGCGCGACCGCCCAAATCGAAATAGTCATTTAATGCTTCATGACATGCGCGACCAAAAGGCACTATGCGTTCTTTAGAACCCTTGCCAAAGAGGCGCACGAGGGAATCTTGCATATCGATGTCGCCCATCGACAAGGTGCACACCTCGGCCACTCGCGCGCCGGTTGCATATAGAAACTCGAGAATCGCCCGATCACGACGCGCAAGCGAATCAACCCCGACAACGGCTGCAAGCAAAAGTGAAACTTCTTGTTCTGAAATGCCCTTGGGCAAGCTGCTTGGCACCTTGACACCGTCGACAAGAGACGCCGGGTTGTCGTCACGAAAACCCTCTTGAGACATGTAACGAAACAACATGCGCACGGCTGCCAAACGCCTCGCCACCGACTTGGGTGCGCCACCAGATGTGCGCAGATGGGCCACAAAGCGTTCGATGTGCTGTGATGTTGCATTGAGCACAGTTGCATTTTGCGACTTCAGCCATTTAGAGAAGCTGTCGATGTCGCGGCGATAGGCCGACAACGTGTTCACCGATCTGCCTTGTTCGACTCGCATCCAAGTCATGAATGTTTCGAGAGGGTCGCTAGCCATCGGACGACTCAGAGATGTTGCTTGAAATATTGGGCTACCTGAAGCAGGCCGATAACTGTTTTACCATCGGTGATTTCGCCTGAGTTGATCATTTCGAGCGCCTCTGAAAACAGAGGTGTCTCGATTGTCATGAACTGCTCTTCTGGGCCGTGTCTGTCGGTCTTTGTCGGCCTCAAATCGACTGCCAAAAATAGATGCACGAGCGAATTGCTGATGCCAGGCGCCGAGACATGGCTGCCGATTTGAACCATCGTTTCGGCGGTAAAACCTGCCTCTTCTTCGAGTTCGCGACGCGCCGTTAGTCGCGGGTCTTCACCTGCTTGGTCACGCATGCCTGCTGGCAATTCAAGAGTTTTGATGTCTAATGGGGGTCGATATTGGCGAACCAAAATCACCCGTCTGGCTCCGTGTTCGCCGATCAAGGCGACCACGCCTACTGCGCCTGGTGAGTCGACGAACGTGCGGGTGAATTTCTCGCCGCTCGGGTCAGAGAAATCGGCCTGAACGAGCGACCATGATGCCCACTGATGGACGAGTTTTTGTTTGATTAATTTGAAGTCTGCCGTCACGGCGACACACCAACCGTGCTGATTATCGGGCAACCGATTTTGAAGGTGCGTCCACGACTTCGATTGGCAACTGAGCGAGTCGAGTGGTGCGATATTTCAAAGCTGCGCCGATCAATTCACGAAAGAGCGGGTGTGGTCGATCTGGGCGACTCTTGAATTCAGGGTGGGCCTGTGTGCCAACCCAAAACGGATGATTTTCTAATTCGACGAATTCGACTAGACGCTTGTCTGGCGATGTTCCACTGCACAACAAACCCGCCTCTTCGATGCGAGCACGATAGTTCGAATTGAATTCGTATCGATGGCGGTGACGCTCGCTGATGACAGGCTCACCATAAGCGTTGGCGACCTTACTGCCGGGTGTCAACACTGCGTAATAGGCACCAAGTCTCATAGTGCCGCCCTTTTCGGTGACTTCACGTTGATCGTTCATCAAATCAATAACGGGATGAGGCGTAGCGGCGTTGAATTCGGTCGAGTTGGCGTCTTTGAGGCCGACCACATTGCGCGCGAATTCTACGGTCATAACTTGCATGCCTAAGCACAGGCCAAGGCACGGCACCTGATTTTCTCGGGCGAATTCTGCGGCACGAATCTTTCCTTCAATGCCACGCGGACCAAAACCACCCGGTATCACGATGCCGTCCAACGACCCCATCGCTTCGTCGGCCAAAAGACCTTCGACGTCTTCGGCCTGAATCCAGATGACCTCGATTTGGGCACCGTGATGGAAACCTGCATGTTTCAAACTTTCGATCACCGATAGATAGGCGTCATGTAGATCGACATATTTGCCGATCAGACCGATGCGCACCGGCGACACCGAGGCTTCGATGCGCGCCACGAGTTGTCGCCAGTGCGACAAATCTATTGGCGCATCTACGCGCAACACTTCACAAATCACCGAGTCGAGACCCTCTTCATGAAAAATCAACGGCAATTCATAGATATTTTTCACGTCGACCGCGTTGATCACCGCACGATTGTCGACGTCGCATTGATTTGAGATCTTGCGTTTCAACGAATCACTCAATGGTTCGTCACTGCGACACACAATCACGTCTGGTTGAATGCCGCGACTGCGCAACTCGGTGACACTGTGTTGAGTTGGCTTCGACTTTTGCTCACCACTCGGACCAATAAACGGCACAAGTGTCACATGCACGTAGCAGACGTTGTCGCGACCGACCTCGTTTCTAAATTGTCGAATCGCCTCAAGAAACGGCAAGATTTCGATGTCGCCAACGGTGCCACCAACTTCTGTGATCACAACATCTACATCGTCATTGACCAGACGATGGATGCGGCGTTTGATCTCGTCAGTCACATGGGGTATCACCTGAACAGTGCGACCTAGGTAATCGCCGCGTCGCTCTGCTGCCAAAACGGATTGATAAATAGAACCAGTCGTCGCATTTGACGCACGGGTCAAGGGTTCATCGATAAAACGCTCATAATGACCAAGATCAAGATCGGTTTCGCCACCGTCGTCAGTGACAAAAACTTCGCCGTGTTCAAACGGGTTCATCGTGCCCGGGTCTACGTTTATATAAGGATCGAGTTTTTGCATCGTCACACGTAACCCGCGCATTTTTAGAAGACGACCCAATGAACTTGCGGTCAAACCTTTGCCGAGACCGCTGGCCACTCCGCCCGTTACAAACACGTGCTTTGGCACTTCGGGCTCCCGTCTCGTTTTGCTTGGTGTGGCTCAACCACAGTGACTATGACGGAATGAAAGCATACCCGAAAACTTAGCCCCTTCGTTTTTTAGCCCCAGACTCTGCCAATAAATCGCGGGCATGTTCGATCGCCGAGTCTTTGGCTACCCCACCTGAGAGCATTCGGGCGATTTCATCAACTCGATCTTGGCCTGACAGCACTGTTGCGCTGGCAAAAGTTTGTTTGGCTCGCACCGTCTTGGCGACGTTTATTTGTGTTTGGGCAGCAGCGGCAACTTGGGCCAGGTGCGTTACGACCAGAACTTGGTGCTTTTGACCCAAATCTGCAAGCGATTTAGCAACGGCGACTGCCGCGGTGCCACCAATGCCAGCATCAACCTCGTCAAAAACTAGGGTGCCTGGCGCCTGGGTCAAAACAAGACGCAAGGCCAACATGGTTCGGGCCAATTCGCCACCCGATGCGACTTTTGTCAGGGGCAAAAGTGGCGAGCCAGGGTTTGCCGACAGCAAGACGGTCACTTCGTCGCCAGGATCGTCGCCCACGGTTATTGCCAAAGAAGCATTGTTCATTGCCAAGGTTTTTAGGTGTGCCTCAACGGCACTCGCCAGTTTTGGCCCAGCCACTCGACGCATTGTGCCGACGACTTTTTCAGCCTTGGCCAAATCGGCGAGGGCAACTTTGCGTTGCGCATCGAGTTCACTCGCCCGTTGCTCGAAGCCCTGCAAGTCGGCTAGGCGTTGGGCGGCCTGACGACCATATTCGATGACCTCAGCCAAGGTCTCGCCATATTTTCGGCGCAAATCGACGAGCAACTGTCGGCGCTTGCGAATTTCTTCAAGGCGATCTGGGTCTTCTTCTGTCGATTCGGCTTTGGCCCTCAAATCACCGGCAACATCAGTGAGTTCTTGTTGCATAGTGCGAAGTCGGTTGGCGAATTCGCTAAGTGCGTCGCGATGACCAAGAGCCGAAATTGACTGGGCCAAAGCGTCGCCTGCCCCGCCATCTTCGGTCAGAGTTGCGACAGCCTGCCAAAGTGCCTGTCGATGAGCGACAGCGTCTGCAAGCAAGTCTTCTTCGCGCTCGAGGTGATCATCTTCATTTGCATCTTCAAGATTTGCAGCCGAAATTTCTTCGACTTGAAATGCGAGCAGATCAATTTCTCTCGCCCGAGCCCGCTCGTCACCTCCGATCGCGGCAAGGTTTGCGTCAATTTCGGTGAGTTTGGCCCGTGCCTCTCGCAGTGCGGTGAGATCGACGCCAGCAAATGCGTCGAGTGCGGCACGTTGAGCACTTTGATTGAGCAAACTTTGATGTGCGTGCTGACCATGCAGGTCGACAAGAGCCGCGCCATGCTCTGCCAAATTGCCGACTGTGGCAAGTCGTCCGTTGACATATGCCCTCGAACGACCATCGGTGGGAATGACCCTAGACAAGACAACCTCGCCGTTGTCGCCGACAAATCGTCCTTCGACGCGGGCTTCTTGGGCACCCGGTCTGATAATGCTCGCATCTGCACGACCACCCACCAGCAGGCTTATCGCCTCGACCAACATCGTTTTTCCGGCACCCGTTTCGCCAGTGAGTGCCGTCAACCCGTCGGCGAAAACAATTTCTAATTTTTCGATTACGCCCAAGTTTTCGATGCGCAACTCACTGAGCACTATTCGTCTCCTAGACCAAATTTTGCGCGCACGATCTGGTGAAACTTTGGTTGCTGGGTGAACCGCACAAAATTGGCCGAACAACTATCGGCTTCATAACTAACGACATCACCCTGATCGAGGCTGGCGACATGGCGACCATCGATTGCAAGTTCGGCTGGTCGCGTGCCGACAACTTGCATGCTCAGGGTTTCATTTGGGCCGAGCACGAGACTTCGATCAAACAACATGTGTGGCGAAACAGGCGTCAACAACATTGCTTTGTGACGAGGTGAAACAACTGGGCCACGTGCAGACATCGAATATGCAGTTGACCCGGTGGGTGTTGCAACGATGACACCGTCTGCTGAATATCGCGCAAAAACCTCGTGATTGATTGTCACATCGAGCCACACAGTGTGACCAGATTGCTGACGTTCGATGACCGCTTCGTTCAAGGCGCGCCAAGTTCTTGTTTCTTGCTTCGATTTCAATGTCACCGCCAACATCATTCGTTCATCAATCACGATTTCGCTTTTCTCATTTCGATTCACCCATTGTTCGAGTCGACCAATGAGGTCTTCTGGCTCTATTTCTGTCAGATAACCCAGCGTGCCCATGTTGACCCCCAAAATTGGCACCGGCGCACCACCCAACAAATCAACTGAGCGAAGAATCGTTCCATCGCCTCCGAGGCTGATCAGCAAATCAGCGTCTTGGGCCGAGCGATCTGAGGCGAATTGTTCTAGCCCCAGAGCCTTTGCATCCGGGCTTGGCATCCACATATAGTGGCCGTTTTTAGTCAGCCACTTTTCGGCACTTCGAATCAATGGCACGACTTCTTGTCGCGTGTGGTGAGCCACAACGACAATGTTCAGAGTCGAACCCATGGCATTAAATCTATTGAGTTCAGGGTGCTCGTCGGGTGTATTTTGCTGTCATCAAGAACTCTTTGTTGCCGTCATGACCGCGTATTGGCGAGTCGATAATGCCATGAACCTCGCAACCCAAGTCGACAGCCATTTTCGACACTTCAGTGCAAACCCTTTGTTGAATTTTCACATCCGTGATAACCCCAGATGCCCTGTCGGCTTCGGCCTTGCTGGCTTCGAACTGGGGTTTGATGAGCACCACAAGTTGCCCGTCATTTTTGAGAGCCGATACGACATGTGCGAGAACTTCGTGCAATGAGATGAACGACAGGTCTACCAAAGCGATATCAAACAACTTGCTCAAATTTGGCCTTCCAGCCTTCACGGCTTTGGTGATTTCCCTGGCGTTGAAGGCTTCTATCGCCACAACGCGCTGATCGTTGGCAATTTTTTCATGCAGCAGATTTTTGCCAATGTCAAGTGCCACGACTTGGCTTGCGCCATGTTGCAACGCACAATCTGTGAAGCCCCCCGTTGAAGCACCGACATCAAGCACGCGTTTGTTAGCAAAATCTAAATCAAATTCGACGATTGCAGCTTCGAGTTTAAGACCACCGCGGCTGACATATTTGGGTGAGACGATCACCAACAGCTCATCGCTGGCAGCAACCATGAAGCCATGCGATGTCGCAATAGCACCGTTGACCAAAACTTTGCGATCGTCAATTGCCTTGCGAGCATCAGCCTCGGTTAGAAATAACGATTTAGCAACCAAGGCGTGATCTAAACGCACCCGTCTCAAATTGCGACACCCAGGTGTTTGGCTAAGCCCATCAAATCTTTGACGATGATTTCGAAGCCATGTTGGTTTTGCAACTTGTCGGCTTCACTTTGGTCGACGACGCCAGAAAGCGCGAGTGCAAATTTCGCGCCGATATTTTTGGCAAACGCTCCGTCGGTTGAATAGCGATCACCAATCATCCAGCACGAACTCAAATCATCGATGTTCAGTGTGCGCCGCACCAACTCACCCATCGGGGCAAATGGTTTGCCAGCAACGATCGGCTCAACACCACTTGCCGTCGCAATCGCCGCCAAGATCGAGCCACCACCGGGTATCACACCAGTCGAAGTCGGATATGTCGCATCGTCGTTGGTGCCGATCAAAATCGCACCTGCACGCACCGCAGCCGAGGCACGGCGCATCGACTCAAAATTGAAGGTGCGATGAAAACCGACCACGACCGCGTCAATGTTTGTATCGGTTGTTAGTTGAGTCTCAGCTGTGGCGCCGTCGTCGGTGCGACCTGCCACAATGGCCCCCACTTTTTCGACTGCCTCAACCACGCCCGGGCCACCAGCCACAAGAACTCGCTGCCCCGCTTTTAACAATGTCGCCGCGGCACCAGATGACGTCAACACGTCACCTCTTGCAAAAACTCCGATTGATTCGAGTGTTTTTTCTTGAGAGGCAATTTGGGCGTATGAGTTGTTGGTCACAAATAAAACACGATGACCGGCGTTTTGTAAAGCCGCAATTGCCTCGACCGAACCTGTGATCGGTTGGTGCGATAACCAAACCACTCCATCAAGATCACACAAAATTGGTGAAGCTGAAGAATTCATCATTGGGGGTTGCCGATCAACGCAGTCTCTGACACCCTTTCAGTGTGCCTCAATTTGAGCCGTTCCAGGCGCTTCGATACGCGCAGAATATTTCTTTACAAGAGGTCTGTGCCCCACCATATGACGTGCAAAGCCAAAACGATCGGGACAAGTTCGCATCGCAAAGTGATTTCAATATTGTTCACATCGATTTGCCAATCGGCGACGAACCTTATGCATTAGCTTCAAGACGATTCTCAGATTGGCAAGGAGATGGCGTCTTGGTCAGTGATGAATTGCCAAGTTTCACTCTCTATCGAATGAAGTTTGTCGATAGCGCTGGTCGCTCGCGTGAAACCGTCGGAGTAATCGGTGCCCTTCGGATCGAAGAACCCAGCTCTAAGCAAGTCATGCCCCATGAACAAACAACGCCCAAGGCCAAGACTGACCGACTTGAATTGACCCGCGCGACACAGGCAAACCTTTCCCCCATTTGGGGTCTCTCGCTTACGCCACAATTGTCATCTGCACTTTTAGAACCAGGCGAAAAGCTTGGTTCATTCACCGACGAAAATGAGGTCGAACACATTGTTGAGCGCGTCTCAAACAAAGCGCGTTGTGCGGTTATCAGCAAGTTAATTGCGCAAAACCCGGTTGTCATCGCCGACGGGCACCATCGCTATGCAATTAGCCGCACCTATCGCGACGAAAATCCGCAACTAAAAGATGCGAATTCAACTCTTTGCTATATCAACGAACTGATCGATGAGCAATTGAGCGTTGCGGCAATTCATCGACTCTATTCAGATGTCAAGCTTGAGGCTCTCGTTGCCCAACTTGCAAAATTTTTTGATCTCGCCGATCTGCCGCGTGTTGATTCGTCAATCATTGGCAAAATGAACGAACAAAAACACTTGACACTTTTGACCCCGGACGGCAATGGAACGGTGCTCAAACCCAAGCCTGATATGTTCAACGGGGTTCGCAACCTAGACAGCATGTTTCTTGAACACGCACTTGCCGAGATCGAGAAGTCAATTTCTTATCAACACGGCTTTAGCGAAGTTGCAACACAACTGAAAACTGGCAACTACACGGCGGCGATTTTGATTCGACCCGTGAGTGTTTCTGAAATTCAGCGCACCGCCGCCGAAGGCTTGCTGATGCCACCAAAATCAACATTCTTCACACCAAAACTTCAAACAGGGTTAGTAATACGTAAATTAGAATAAAAATATGCGCTCAGCGTCACGTCGTATGTCGTGGCAATTTGCGATCGCCTTGTTTGCGACGATGATCGTCGTATCGCCTGTTCCGTCGGCGCAGGCTTCGAGCACTTTGTATTGGATGTGGCCCGACGGCGCTCGGGCGCTTGGTGAAACCGTCAAAGACTTATTGGTGAGCGACAACACGCTGTTCTTCACGGCATCAGATATTGGCGGCGAGGGCACCCTGCCAGTTG
>CAYOVI010000067.1:0-8674 GCA_964407365.1 uncultured Ferrithrix sp. | reverse complement strand
GCTCTGGCCCAAGCTGATGTGGGTGTGGCAATGGGTACGGGCACCGATGTGGCGATGCACGCCAGCGATCTGACCATCATCAGCGGAGACTTGAGACTAGTCACGGATGCAATTCTTTTGTCACGCGCGACTCTGCGCACAATTACGACAAACGTGTTTTGGGCATTTGCCTATAACACAGCGGCGATACCGCTCGCAGCATTCGGCTACATGAATCCGATGTGGGCAGGTTTGGCCATGGCTTTGTCCAGCATTTTTGTAGTCACCAATAGTTTGCGTCTGCGCAAGACAAAACTCACGCCACACACCGCGTTCGTGCACGCAACTCGCTAATTGCCAAGGCGCGCCACGCCCGTGCCGTGCGCTCGGCAATTCCATAACGCTTGGCGATTTTTGCGGCGGTCTCACCTCTTGCCACGGCACGCAAAACTTCGACGTGTCTTGGCTCGATGCCCTGCCTAATCGCCAAACCAATCAGTGTCTCTAATTCGACTTCGGGCACAAATTCAGAAGTTTCAGGTTCGGCAACTAGTTCGCCTAAAAGCTTTGGTTCGACGGCAAAAACTTTTATTTTCTTGGATCGATTTGCTTGCACAAATGCGAAATATTCACTGTCGAGCACGAGATTCGACGCAACTTTGTTTGGTCGCCGATGCCACGGATACCCGCGAATCACCGTCCATGCAGTTGGCAATACTTCGGCGACTGCCGCATCGATTCCTCCGTCGATTATTTGGCCACGTCGACGTGCGATTGCGACGAGGGGTGGCAAAATTCTTTGCAAAACAATGCGCGCGGCAAGTTCATCTTGGCTGGCAAGCTTGACCAACAACCAAAGATAATTGTCACCTTTCGAGTCGTCGCGTGCGGTGTTGAAGCCTGCACGAACCAAAACCTGATCGAGGTTTGACACTCTGCTACCGGGCAATTGCCAAGAGTTGACGACATCCACCTCTTTTTGCCGAGTTGTCATCAGTTCCCATTCTTTGATGAGTTTGGCAACCGGACTATTGGGCCGTTGTTTGAGCCCCAGACTCCAGACCAATTGACGCTGGTCTGGCTCTAGCTTTGTTTGTTTTTGGGTCATGCCCAAAAGATTTGAAAATTGGCTTCACCCCAACTGCAACTGCCAATCTCACCGAAGGTCTCACCAAAGCCAAATGATCAAAAAGTTTTTGTCATACTTGGTTGATGAGAATCACATTGCCATCTGGCACAGCCTGCGAAATCGACAAAACAATTCAAACTCCAAAGATGGGCCTGGTCATCGCCCCCGATATTTTCAGTTTGCGACCACTTTATGAAGATCTTGTCAAGCGCCTGGCAACCGAGTGGCAGATGTCGGTTTGTGCTGTCGAACCGTTTCCCGGAAAAATTCTCGGTCCTGAAATCGAACCTAGATTTGCAGCAGTGAAAGATTTGGACGACGAAAAGCACCTGCGTGATCTTCACGAAGCCGCAGATGCATTGGGCGCAGAAAAAATCGGCTTGATCGGTTTTTGCATGGGTGGCATGTATTGCTTCAAGTCGGCTCGATCAGACAGATTCAAAAAAATTGTTTCGTTCTACGGCATGATCAAAATTCCCGATGCTTGGAAAAGCCCGACGCAAGGCGAGCCACTCGAATATCTGAAACACGGAAACGCCGATCGTGTTCTGGCAATCATCGGTGGCAAAGACCACTACACGCCACAAGATGATATTGACGAGTTGAAAAAGGTTTCAGTTAAAACCCAGGTTTATCCCGAGGCCGAGCACGCTTTTGTTCACGATCCGTCTCGACCATCCCACCGAGCACAAGATGCCACCGACGCACTCGCCCGGGCTGAGGCATGGCTGACCAGTTGAAACTTAGCTAGCGCGAAACTCCATTTTTGCGCGCATCAAAATGCGATATCGACGATCGTGTTGTTCGATCCACCCGAGACGAATGAAACTTGCAATCGCCTTGTTGACTCGCTCACGAGAGGCACCAACCATGCCTGCCAGTTCTTCTTGTGTGATTGGCAAGACGAACTCGTCTTTACCGTTCGACATTTCAAGCAACCTCTTGGCAGTTCTGCCGGTGACGTCAAGAAAAACGCTGTCTGACAAGACCTCGTCCATTACTCGCAAACGCTTTGCCAAAAGTTTTGCAACACCCCAGAGCATTGTCGGGTTCGACTTAAGTTGTTCTCGCACAACCTTGTAGGGAATCTGCAGAACAGACGATGCCTCGATAGACCGAGCCATCGCGCTTCGCGCGCCGCCGTCTAACAAGCCAAGTTCACCAAACAAATCGCCCCGCTCCATGAGAGCCAAAACGCTTTCTCGACTATCAAGTGGGCGATTACCTATGGCAATCGCTATGCGTCCCGACAATACGATGTACATCAACTCGGGTGAGTCGCCTTCTTTGAACAAAACGTCACCACGTTGCAAGTTTTTGGTTTCGCACTGTGCAGATATCAAGTCCAAAACATCATTCGATGTTTCAGCGAAAAACTCACTTGCCTTCAAAAGTTCATCGTGTCCCATAAGGTAATGACGGTACTACCCTTAAGGGGCGTGAACACCCTCTCAAAACAACGAGTTGGTGAAAAAATCTGGACAATCGTGGTCGCTGCTGGTTCGGGCTCTCGCTTCGGTAGCCCAAAGCAATTTGCACTCATAAATGATCGACGAATAGTGGATTGGGCGGTTGAAACAGCCACGATTTCGAGCGATGGTGTAATCGTGGTTTTGCCAGCCGAACAGGCCGAGCGCGAGGGTGGGGTCGTCGGCGGAGCAACTAGAAGCGCATCTGTCCGTTGTGGGCTTTCGGCAGTTCCCGCTGATGCCACAATCATCTGCGTTCATGATGCCGCTCGCCCATTTGCATCAGAGTTCTTGTTCGATGAAGTTATCGACGCTGTTTGCTCCGGTGCCGATGGTGCAGTACCTGGTATACCCGTTGTCGACACAATCAAAGTCGTCGATGAATCAAATGTCGTGACTTCAACGCCAGATCGCAGGAAACTAGTCGCTGTTCAAACGCCACAAGCCTTTAGGGCAAAGAAACTGCGACAAGCCCACGAAAACAAACCAGAGGGCACGGACGATTCGACTTTGGTAGAGGCCCATGGTGGAAGAATTGTGGTGATCAACGGTGATCCATTGAACCGAAAAATTACAACACCTGAAGATTTGAATTGGGCTCGCGCAATATCGCGCGGCGAAGTGTAAGTATTTGGTGATGGCATTGAATGTAAGGGTTGGTCAAGGTTTCGATATTCACCGCTTTTGCGACGCGACAAGCGAGGATCGAAAACTAATATTGGGCGGAGTTCACTTTAAAGGTGAACGTGGCCTCGTGGGCCACAGTGACTCAGATGTGGTTGCGCACGCCGCTGCCGAGGCGATTTTGGGCGCTTGTGGTCTGGGAAACATCGGCGAACATTTTCCCGACACCGACGAAAAATATAAAAATTTCGATTCGATCAAATTGCTCGAACGAGTAGCCAAGATGGCACGAGACAATCGATTCGAGATCGGCAACGTCGACTGCAGTGTGGTCTGTGAGCAACCAAAAATTGCCCCGAAGCGAGACGAAATGCAACAAAGACTTTCACAAGCAGTTGGTTCGCCAGTGACCGTAAAAGGTCGCCGAGCCGAAGGCCTCGGGGCCTTGGGTCGCCATGAGGGCATTGCCTGCTGGGCAGTCGCAATCGTCGCACAAAATAAAGACTGACCGAATGCCAAAATATCCAAGATCAAACAGACGAGACAAAGGCGCTCATGGTCGCGGTGCAAACGGCGGCAAAAAGCGACGCAATCCCAATAGTCCAAGCCGAATAAACGTCGCTAGTCGCTCAGGTCGCCATGGCTACGACACTCGCCCGAGGCACAAGGAACACGGTCTTGGCGGTGAACAGATCGAAGGAAGACAAGCAGTGCGCGAACTTTTGCTGGGTCGACGCCGACGAATACGCGAAATCTGGATTGCTAACGATATTGAAACAAGCCCGGTTATCGAAGATATTTTAGATTTGGCCCGCGACCAACGGGTCCAAGTAGTCAACGTTTCAAGACGAGAACTTGATCGTGAGGCACGCAGCGAATCACCTCAGGGCGTGCTGGCACGGGCTGAGGCGATCGAAGAGACATCTTTAGCGGAACTTTTGGTCGAATCGCGTGATGCCCCGCTTCTGTTGGTTGCCATCGACGGGGTGACCGACCCCGGAAATCTAGGGGCGATATTGCGATGCTGCGATGGTGCCGGTGTCGATGCTGTGGTCTTGCCCCGACATCGTGCGGTGCATGTGACACCGACCGTTGCCAAAGCGTCAGCAGGAGCAGTCGAATATTTGAACATGTGCGTTGTTGGTGGGCTGCCAAGCGCCTTGGCCGAAATGAAACAAGCGGGGGTCTTTGTTCTGGGACTAGACGACTCGGCCGACAAAAATATTTTCGAAATCGGCGATGCCGCCAAACAATCAATCTGTTTGGTGCTTGGTGCCGAAGGTGCTGGCATATCGAGACTCGCACGCGAGAGATGCGACCTACTAGTCAATATCCCGATGTTGGGTTCGCTTTCATCGCTCAACGTCTCTGTTGCTACGGCACTTGCAACTTATGAGATCGTCAGATCGCGAAGTATGAATAAATAACTGCCGGGCTGATCAATTCGCCGTACACTGAACGCGCAATTATGACGCCGGGGTAGCTCAGTGGCAGAGCAACCGCCTTGTAAGCGGTAGGTCGTGGGTTCAATCCCCACCCTCGGCTCAAAACTCAAACGAGGCAACACGTTAGATGTAAGTTATATAGGTATGAGCCAAGAACAATCTCGTCCCCGTCGCACACCGTCTGACCGCCGCCAGCCAAGTGGCACCACAAACGTCAACTCAACTCTCTCGATAATCATCGCCGTATTGGCAGTTCTGCTCGGTTTTTTTATTCTTCGCGACATTAGAAATGATCAAACCAGTCAGGCACCGGCAATTGAAACCGAAGCAACGGTTGACCCGTCTCAAACGACCGTCGTAGAGATAGCCGTTCCAACGACACTGGTCTTGACCTCATTCAAGATTCAGGTAACAAATGCTTCAGGCATCTCCGGTAGTGCCGGTCAATTGACAACCGAGCTTCAAGGTCGTGGCTATATCGTTCAGCCCGCCAACAACAAGAGCGAAATCACGCCCAAACAAACAGTTACGGTTGTTTACTACCTCTTGGGCAGCGAGCAAGCGGCTGCAGCCGTGGCAAATGTGCTCGGTGGCGTGGGCATTGCGGCGATGCCAGAGCCAATTCCAACTGAGACAGGCAATCTCGGTGAAGCAACTGTTCTAATTCTTCTCGGCACAGATCTGGCTGGCAAACCACTCGGCTCGGGTGCCGCGGTCAGCGTGCCGTCGGTGCCGGCTGTTGCGACGACAACTGGCTGAGAATCTAGTTTTCGACCTCGCCCAAAATCTCTAGAGCTGCGTGCTCGATGCAATGCAATGGTCGGGCAAATGCTTCGTCTCGTCCAAACTTTTCGACAAGGCTCACGCACCTGATCTGCTCGCGCACGTCAGGGTGAATCTCGCCACAAATTGCCGCAACTTTGATTTTGCGCTCATGGGCAATTTCGGCCATCGAACCAACAACCTTGCCGGCAAAACTTTCACTGTCCATGAAACCCTCGCCGGTAATTATCACGTCTACGTCTTCGAGCAATTCATCTAGCTCTACCTCTTCGGCCACCAAATCGAAGCCTGGCACGAGTTTTGCCCCGAGGGCAGCTAAACCACCGGCTAAACCACCGGCGGCACCCGCACCAGACAATTGCGAAACATCAAAGCCATAATTCTGCTGATAATCGATAACGAGTTTTTCAAGGCGCGTCGTCAAAAAATTTACTTGAGCCGACGTCGCACCCTTTTGGGGCCCAAAAACTTTTGCGGCGTCGGTGAATCGCGTAGTGACGTCACAGGCGACAACGAAGTCGACGCCCTTGAGGCGTGCTGGTGTCTGAATTGCTTTCACTGCGCCAAGACCACCGTCGGTTGTCGCTGAGCCACCGAGGCATACAACTATTCGCTTGGCACCAAGATCTAACGCCGCATCGATCAATTCACCAGTGCCAGTCGTCGTGGCCGCAACCGGGTCATTTTCTTGCTTGCCACCAGCCAACAACAGCCCAGACGCACATGCCATTTCGATTATCGCAGTTCCGCGATGAAAGCGCCACGGTGCCTTGACGGGTTGGCCCAGTGGTCCGGTTACCAAAGTTGTGCGATTCGCCCCGCCGAGTGCTTCAAGTGTTCCCTCGCCACCATCTGCAAGCGGACGTTCGACGCAGTCGTGACCCAATTGCCAACAAGCATGCCCAATTGCCGTTGCAACCTGCGCAGCTGTCGCAGTGCCCCGAAATTTGTCGACCGCTGCCAGCACTTTCATAACAACACACTAGAGGCTGATCTGAACACGACGACTGCGATGACCGCGCCTAAAATCAATACGAATGTATCTTGTCGGCAATTTGAAAAAATCACTTTTGGCAATAACCATAATCAGCGGTCTGCTTTCAATTTTTTTCGCGCAGCGCGGCACCGACTCGACTTCGTCATCGTCGACGATTCCGCAAGTCGAAACGACAATTTTGACCACGACGACTATTTATGTCGAGCCAATTCGCTATGTGGTTCAGCTGGGCGACACTTTGTTCGGCATCGCAGAAACAAATCGTCTAAATATGCAGGTTTTGATGGATCTCAATGGCATCACCGATCCCGATCGAGTCGAAGCAGGCCAAGAATTAATTTTTCCGCCAGCAAACGGCTTTGTACCCGTTGCTCCGTCTACGACGATGAAACCCTGACTTATTTTTTTCGGGTCTTCTCGGTCAGCTCAGCAATCTCGCCCATGATTTTCGCAATATCGAAATCTTTGGGCGTGTAGACCGCAGCAACACCCATTTTTTTCAATCTTGGGCGATCTTGTTCGGGAATTATTCCGCCCACGACGACTGGTGCCCGAACCCCATATTTTTTGAGCTGAGCAACAACCTCGGGAATCAAATCAAGGTGCGAACCTGAAAGAATCGACAATCCAATCACGTCGGGGTCTTCGTCGCGCGCCGAAACGGCAATTTGCTCAGGTGTGAGTCGAATGCCGCTATAAACGACCTCCATGCCCGAATCGCGGGCCGCAACGGCAATCTGCTCTGCTCCGCTCGAATGGCCATCTAGACCAGGCTTTGCCACCAGCAGTCGAGGTGGTCCGCCAGCAAGTGTTTTCACATATTGGGCGACTTTGTCTAGCAATTGGCCATGTCTGCCCGATGTCCCACCCACGCCAGTTGGTGCCCGAAATTCGCCGAAAACCTCACGCAGTGCCTGGGACCATTCTCCCGTGGTGCCACCAGCAACCGCCAATTCAATAGATGGGGGCATCAAGTTTTTTTTGTTGACCGCCGCATCTTTGAGAGATTTGATCGCCGCATCCACGGCATTTTGGTTTCGCGACTTGCGCCACTGCACCAACTCTTCGACCATTTGTGTTTCGACCTTAGGGTCGACTTTCAAAATATTTTCGGGACCACCCAATGGCGACTTGGCCGATTGGGTGAACACGTTCACCCCGACGACACGCTGGTCACCTTTTTCAATTCGACTTGTGCGACTTGACATCGACTGAACAAGTCGACCTTTAAGCATTTCGACGGCTTCGAAAGCACCGCCCAGATTCAAAATCTCGTTCATCTCTGTCCATGCCAGGTCTACAAGTTCTTGCGTCTTGGCCTCAATCACGTGTGAGCCGTTAAAAATATCTTCATACTCCAAAAGATCGGTCTCGAAAGCCAAAACCTGTTGCATTCGCAGCGACCACTGTTGGTCCCACGGTCGAGGCAAACCCAAGGCTTCGTTCCAGGCGGGCAACTGCACACTTCGAGCTCTTGCATCTTTCGAAAGTGTCACGGCCAACATTTCGAGCACAATTCTCTGCACGTTGTTCTCTGGTTGAACCTCGGTCAAACCCAAAGAATTAACTTGAACCCCATATCTGAACCTCAAAGCCCTCTCGTCGTTGATCGAATAACGTTCACGACCAATGCGATCCCAAAGTTTTACGAATGCTCGCATCTTGCAGGTTTCTTCAATAAATCTGATCCCAGCATTGACAAAAAAAGAAATCGATGCAAACACTCGCGGAAACTCGTCGTCGCTGACCTGTCCGCTGCTTTTCACCGCATCCAAGATGTCAATTGCATTGGCGAGGGCAAAAGATATTTCTTGGGCTGGCGTCGCACCCACTTCTTGCAAGTGATATGAACAAATGTTTATCGGGTTCCACTTCGGCGCATTTTTTGCACACCAAGCGATCATGTCGACTATCAACCGCTTGCTTGGCTGAGGTGGAAAGATAAAAGTTCCACGCGATAAATATTCTTTAAGCACGTCGTTTTGGGTGGTGCCCCTCAAATCACCGGTTGCCACGCCCTGCGAGTTTGCATTGGCCACATAGAGCGCTAGCAACCAAGCTGCAGTCGCGTTGATAGTCATCGAAGTGTTCATTTCGCCAGGCGGAATGCCTTCTAGAAGTGTCTTCATGTCACCAAGATGAACGATTGGCACACCAACTTTTCCTACTTCGCCTCGGGCAAGAACATGGTCAGGGTCGTAACCAGTTTGTGTCGGCAAATCAAATGCAATCGACAGTCCTGTTTGAC
>CAYOVI010000066.1:0-8792 GCA_964407365.1 uncultured Ferrithrix sp. | reverse complement strand
AGCGAAAAACTACTCGAAGACTTCGATCTTCGCTGGCAAATGACCGAATTGGCCCAAAGACTTCAGGCAATGTTTCCGCAACAAGGCTGGGACTCAAAGCAAGACTTCACCGGTCAAGACCCAATGGGGTTTGGCGAGGCCATGCGCTCGATGCAGGAACTCGGTGAACTTGACCAGCTTGAAAATTTGCTGCGCAATGCAACTTCGCCAACCTCATTGGCTGAAGCTGACTTAGATCGGGTCAGCGAACTTCTCGGTCAAGATGTGGCCAAGTCTTTGCAACGTATGACCGAGATTATCCAGAAGCTAAAAGATGCAGGCCTCATCGATCAATCCGAGGGCAAACTCGAGATGACCCCACGGGGGTTGCGAAAGATCGGCGAAAAAGCCTTGCGAGAAGTGTTTGGTGCTTTAGACAAAGACCGACTCGGACAACATCAAGTCGAGCGTATTGGTGTTGGTCATGAGCGAACGTACGACACAAAACCCTACGAATATGGTGACCCATTTCAATTAGACCTTCAGCAGACACTGCGCAATGCGCTCAAGCGCCACGGGTCGGCGGTGCCAGTTAGGTTGATCGCCGACGACTTCGAGATCGAGCAGACCGAGCATTTGACCCGATCGTCAACGGTGTTGATGCTCGATCTCTCATTGTCGATGCCGATGAGAGACTATTTTTTGCCGGCAAAAAAGGTCGCGATGGCGCTGCACTCGCTGATGAGTTCGCAATTTCCGCGCGATTATCTCGGAATAGTGGGTTTCAGCGAGACCGCCAGGGCCCTAAAACCCTCTCAATTGCCCGAAGTTTCGTGGGATTTTGTCTATGGCACAAACATGCAACATGGGTTCATGCTGGCAAGAGAAATGTTGGCCAGACAGACCGGCACCAAGCAGATAATTATGATCACCGACGGCGAACCCACCGCTCATATTTCAAAATCTGGGGACGTATTTTTCAACTACCCACCCGTGCGCGAGACAATCGAGGCCACGCTTCGAGAAGTGATGCGAGCGACCCGCGAATCCATACGCATCAACACTTTTATGCTTGACGCGTCGCATGCTCTGCAGACCTTTATTGAGCAATTGACGGGAATAAACAAAGGACGAGCATTTTTTACTGGTCCCGAAAATTTGGGTGAATATGTGCTCGTCGACTTCATCGAGAACAAGAGACAACTTTCGCGTCTGGGCAGTCGAGGTGGTTCAGGTCGTCTAGGTCATCGACCCGTCTAGCAATTATTTGCATTTTTTGTCAAAGTTTGGCAGAATGACACGGCTGTAGTTACACCGTTGTGGTCGCCTTAGGCGTCAGTAGCGGCAAGGTTGGAGGGTTTCAAAATTGGAAGATCGCACGCACATACCGGTCAATAGCGAACGTGCATGGCAAGATCAGGCAAATTGCCTTGGTGTAGACCCAGACTTGTTCTTCCCCGAGCGGGGTGCTTCGACTCGTGAGGCAAAAGAGGTCTGTCGTGGCTGTGTGGTCAAAAACGACTGTCTTGAATACGCCTTGGATAACGGTGAGAAATTTGGCATCTGGGGTGGGCTCTCTGAGCGAGAGCGTCGCAGACTTCGTCGTCAGCGCGCCCAAAGTAGCCGAAATATAGCCACCGCTTAATAGCTGCTTTGCAGTTTTTAATCTAAATTTTGCATTGCTCGGTTGCGCCTAGCCAAAGCCGATTCGATCGTTTTTTCACTGCTCAGATCTAGTTCTGCCCAACGTGATTTTTTGATCGCTGTCATCACGCGTGCGGGCACCAGGCCAACTAGTTCTGCCCGCGATATCTCGGCTCGTTTTGCGACCTCGTCAAAGACAAATTCAGGACCAACTTCGTCGGGCGCTATCAGGTTCATGCTGACCTGAACCTCTTCACCCAACTGAAGGCCTAAAGTTCGCACTTGTTTGCTTCTAATCTCACGAGCGATTCTTTTGCCATCGGCGATTGTCGCCTTCTTCAACCATATGTTGTATGCAACTAAGACCTGACGGGCACCAACACATATTGCCCCTACTGTCGGGTGCGCATGGTTTGGCCCAAAATCCGGCCGCATGTCGATGAAAGCCCGCTTGCGTATCTCCGGCAAATCTCGTTCAGGACCATATACAAAGCTCGGTATCTCAAGCTCATGGGCGGCATATTCGGCAAAGGCATCTCTTGCTTCGACGGCATCACTCATTGTCGAGTCGTCTAACGGCACAAATGGCACAACATCGATGATCCCGATTCGGGGGTGAACACCCTGATGCTGTCGCAGGTCGAACTTCTCGGCACTAAGTTCTGTCAATTTTCGTGCGGCACTAGTTGTGGCCAGAGTGAACACGCTGCGATGATGATGAAAATCGCTGTGGATATCTAGGACATCATGACCAATATGGTCACGAATCTTTTGTATTTCGTCTAGTCGACGGCCTTCACTGATATTTATAACGCACTCAAGCACGCCTATTGCTTAGCGCATTTTGAGGGTGTGATGCTAGAGTTGGCTTATGTTCAACGGCCCAGAAATTTGGATCATCATCTTGCTTGTAGTTGTGCTTTTCGGTGGGTCGCGTCTTCCAAAGATCGCACGCAACCTTGGAAAGGCACAAAGCGAACTTAAAAAGGGTCTCGCAGAAGGCCTCGCTGAGTCGAAAAAAGACGAAACACCAAAATCAGAAAACTAATTAACTCCGGCTTTCGAGCTGGATTGCAACGATTATTTTAAAGCAAGCACCTTAACTTTTGTCTTCAAAATATCCGAGAGCAGACCTCTGCGTTCGTTGGCCGCGTAAAGGTTGAGTTCGATATCGGCCTTTGCCGAGGCTTTGGCAAAGATTAAAAATTGGTCGTCTTCCGAACGAACGCTCACCGATTTGACTCGACCATCTTGCGTTCTGTCCAACCCGATGGCTATGCGCAAAATTGCCGCCAGCGATGTCACTATTTTTTGGTCGGCCTCACTCAGTTGGGCAAACTCTGCATGCGAAAGTTTCGGCGCACTTTTGCGGTGATAGCGAGCGGTAACCGCGATGAGCTCAATCTCGCGGTCAGTCAGGCCGACCAATTCTGAGTTTCTGATCACGTAATAAGAGTGAAGATGGTGTTTTGAGTGCGATACCACGACCCCGACATTTGCGAGCAGTGCTGCACCTTCTAGGTATCGGCGAGTTTCAGCAGGCAGGGCAAGTTTTTTTTGAAGGCAGTCAAACAGCGAGAGTGCGATCTTTGCGACATGGGCCGAGTGTTCAGGTCGATCGTCGCAACGATCAGCAAGTTGCTTGACGCTCAGCAATGCCGGATCAACATTTTCAGGATGATCAAGCAGGTCTTCGCGGGCTAAGGTGTCGAAGATAACGCCCTCTCGCAACGCATAGTCAGAATAAACAAACTTTTCAACGCCAAATGACAAGGCGATACTCTCCAAAATAATTGTCCCGGCGAGAATTATCTCGGCCCTAGATACATCGATATCAAAAGTCTTTGAGCGCTCTTTGACTGTCGATTTTTCGCTCAAAAGCTCTAAAACCCTCGTTACGTCGTCTGCCTTGAACTCGTAGCGGTTAAATGACTTTGGTTCGTTTTCATTGTTTAGTTTTCTGACCAATTTGGCGACTGCCTCGATTGTTCCAGATGAGCCAACCGCAATTTCAAAGCCAAGTTCGGTGACCTCGGGCTTAATCGTTGCCAGCATCGACCTCACGTATTTGCGACAACTGCTGACCGCACTTGGATGAAGCGCGTCTGTTGCGAAAAATCTATCGGTTAGTCTCACGGCACCGAGTTTGAAACTTCGTGAAAGCAAGATTTCATCACCAAATGCGACAACTATTTCGGTTGAGCCACCCCCAATGTCACATAGCAACATGGGTTTCTCGCCGACAGCGATCGCATATTTGGCACCGAGATGAATCAGTCGAGCCTCTTCGACCCCTGAAATGACCTCAACTTCGATATCGGCCTCTTTAAGGGCGCGTTTGATGAATTCGTTTCGATTTTTTGCCTCTCGCACCGCACTTGTTGCTACGGCACGCAACTTTGCGCCATGGACGTCTGCGACTGCCCTCATGCGCTTTAGCGATGCAATGCCCCGCTCGATTGCATCAGGTTCAAGTTGCTTCATGTCGCCTGCGCCATGACCAAGTCGAATAACTTCTTTTTCGGTGGTGATCACCTCAAAGCCGGTGTCTAGTGGTTTAGCGACGACCAGATGAAAACTATTCGTGCCAATGTCGAGCGCCGCGATTAGTTCTTTCGGTTCTGAGCCCACGATCGCCAATCTTAGAATGCGTTAGTTCGACGGTAGGATTCATCATCCATTTGGTGAAAGATTCGAAGTTAAACGCAGTTAAAGGGAGACATGATGACCAATTATGCAGAGCCAGCAACTTTGAACGAGCCGCCGCGAGGTCATGCGCGAATCGTGTATCTTGGTCCGGCCTCGCCTCACTGGGAGGTCTATGGCGATTATGGCGACCAAAACATGCTCGAAGAGTTTCGCGCGCGAACTCTTGCACGCTTGATTCTTCTTCCACGCAACGACCCCCAGTTTCGTCGTAATCAAGAGCGAGTCAACAAAGATGCCGAGCGTGAGCGCATCAGCATCGAGTGGGAACTCGGTTATGCGTCTTCTGGCGACACCTCGGCGTCCCCTTCTGAATAAGCGAGTCTTAGATTCTTTAGTCTCATGCGACCAAATATGTCGCTGAAATGAAGTTCAAGTGACATTTTGGCGAAATCGTTTTGGTTCAACTGCTGGATCTGCAACAGATTCGTACGATGAAAAAATCGAACAAAAATTCATAAACCGCGAACTTAGTTGGCTCAACTTCAACGAACGAGTGTTGAGCCTCGCCGCCGACGAAAAAATTCCCCTCCTGGAGCGGTGTCGGTTTTTGGCGATTTGCTCATCGAACCTTGATGAGTTTTTTCAAATCAGGGTCGCAGCACTAAAAGACCAGGTGGCGGGCGACGTTCATACTCCGACGCCAGATGGCATGACTCCGTCTCAACAGCTTGACGAGATAATCAGGTGCACCCAAAATTTTGTGGATCTTCAACACAAGATTTGGTCAGAAGATTTGTTGCCGGAGTTGGGCAAATCTCAAGTCGAAATCCTCGAATGGTCCGGTTTGACTGAAGCCGAAAAAATGGCTCTTTCAGATGATTTTGATCGCAGAATATTTCCGGTATTGACCCCGCTGGTTGTCGACCCAGCGCACCCATTTCCTTATATTTCCAACCTGGCATTGAACTTGGCAGTTGTTGCCAGTGACCCTCAATCTAACGAGCAGCGATTTGCTCGATTGAAGATTCCGAAAAATATTCCACGATTTGTTCGGGTGGGAATCGCCAATAAATATGTCTTGCTCGAAGATGTCATTTCGGCGAATCTAACTCGACTATTTCAGGGCATGAAAATTGAGCAGTGCTTTGTCTTTAGGGTCACGCGCAATGCCGATCTTTCACTTGAAGATGAAGATGCAGAAGATTTGTTGGCCGCCGTCGAGATGGAATTGAGACGGCGACGATTTGGTCGTGCAGTTCGCATTGAGGTTCCACGAGGCACCCCACGAGAGACTGTTCAACTCATGTGTGAGGAACTCGAACTAGAAGCCGAATACATCACTTATCATTCTGGTTTCATTGAGATGAGCGCGCTCAATCAAATCGCATCACTCGACTTGCCTAAATTGCGCTTCAAACCCTGGCCACCCTTGACTGCAGGACGGTTGATGGCCGCCGAGTTCAACGGTCAAAGTATTTTTCAAGTGATTCGTGAACGGCAGTTGTTGGTCCACCATCCTCACGAGTCATTTTCTTCATCCGTCGAGTCTTTCGTGGCGCAGGCGGCAAACGATCCGAAGGTGCACTCGATAAAGATGACCCTCTATAGAACCTCTGGCGATTCGGCAATCGCCAAACATTTGGTGCGGGCAGCAGAGTCGGGCAAACAAGTTGCTGTGGTGCTCGAACTCAAAGCGCGCTTCGACGAGGCGCGAAACATCGCCTGGGCCAAAGAGCTTGAATATGCGGGTGTTCACGTAACTTATGGAATTGTCGGTCTGAAAACCCATTCAAAATGCATTTTGGTGGTTAGAGAAGACAGCGACCAGATGCGCAGATATGTCCACATTGGCACCGGAAATTACAACTCGGTCACCGCGAGGCTTTATGAAGACATCGGGTTCTTCACGTGTGAAGAACAAATCGGTTCAGATGCGACTGAACTTTTCAATTATTTGACTGGCTATGCCAAAGAGCCCGACTATCTGCGTTTGTTTGTCGCCCCACACCAATTGCGACCACGAATCCTCGAACTCATTCATCGTGAGGCAATGTTCGGAGACAAAGGTCAGATAACACTCAAACTGAACTCAATTTCAGACCCGTCTATCATCGACGCTCTCTATTTGGCGAGCAGTGCCGGGGTGAAGATCCGGCTTGTTGTGCGGGGCATCTGCTGTTTGCGGCCCGGCGTGCAAGGTTTGTCGGAAAACATAGAAGTTCGGTCGATTCTTGGCCGATATCTTGAGCACTCACGTATATATAGGTTCGAACACGGTCTCGAAGACGAGTCTCCATTGCACCTGATCGGCTCAGCAGACCTGATGGGTCGAAATCTCGATGGTCGGGTCGAGGTCTTGGTGCCCTTGACGCACCCGAAGCACCGAGCCTGGCTCGACAAAGTTCTCAGCTTTCTTCTGGCTGACGACGCTGCTCATTTTAAATTGGGAAGTGACAATAATTGGACAAGACACAATTTTGACGCTGATTCTGCAGACGCTCAACAAAGATTGCATGAGTGGGTTGTGCAGACCCAAGTGCGGTGAGTTTGATGTTTGTTCACCACCGAGTCACTTTTTAGATGGCTAATGTTCACCTTCATTGGACTACCGTTGTAATTGGCAGGCCTCAACTAGGCCACAAAGCGGGGTTTTGATAATGGAAGAAATTCGGAAAAACTTTCACAGCAACCTTGAATCTGCACGATCTGAGGTAATTCGTCTCGGGGCATCACTGACAGAGTCGATACCTCGGGCAACGGCGGTTTTGCTCAGTGCAGATCTCGAAGGTGCAGATTATTTGGTGCAAGCAGATGATGATTTTGATGGTCGAAGTGCGGATCTAGAGGCTTCGTGCTTTGAAATTTTGGCCTTGCAAGCACCCGTCGCCGCAGATCTTCGGCAGATCGTCGCCATCATAAAGATCGCTGGTGAACTTGAGAGATCTGCAGATCTCGTGGTGAATATTTGCAAAGCAGCTCGTCGAATATATGGGCATGATGTTGACCCGATGCTTCGAGGTGTGATCTCGAAGATGAGCGAACAGGCACAAAAGCTTTTCGCGGCAACAATGGAGGCCTTCGAGCAAAATGACGCGGCAAAAGCCTCAGCGATCGACGACATGGACTCATATCTAGATAGTTTGCATCGCCAGTTCATTCAGCAAATCTTTGAATCGCATTCAAAATCAAAGATCGATCTACAAGTTGCCGTTCAACTTGCTGTCGTCGCGCGCTTCTATGAGCGCATCGGTGATCATGCGGTCAATGTGAGCGAAAGAACCAGATTCATCGTCACGGGTTGGGTCAGAGAGCGGGGCGCAATTGATCGCTACAAGGCCCGTGTCGGTGATCGAACCGGTGAAATATTTGTTCCCCAGTCGGAGAGTTAGTCTCTCGGACCGCACTTGGATCTGATTTTTTTTCTTGCTGGCGTGGCAGTCACGGCCGTATTGGCTTGGTTGATCTCAAAGCGATCAACCAAACAACTGAGTCGAGCCATTGAAAACGAGACGTCTGCCAGTTTGGTAGAGATCGAAAGTCAACTCGAAGGCCTAATGAATGCGATGAACATGTTGCCAATTGGCGTGGTGATTGTCGACAAGGTTTCGGGCAGGCGCCTGCGCAACAAAACTGCAACCGCAATGACTGGTGTGCGTTATGTTGACGTGCTGGTCGAACAGGCCGTCGATGAGATGATCAATGAAGCCTCGATAAATCAAACCACTGAGCGAGTTCTCGAGGCAGTGGCAGGAACCACGCGTTTTTTCAAGATCTCGGGACGGGCCACCAATGATCAAAGGTCAATCGTCACGATTGAAGACATCACCGAAAAATCTCGAATTGACACTGTTCAAACTGATTTCGTGGCCAACTTGAGCCACGAACTCAAAACCCCAATCGGTGCAGTCGCGGCTCTCGCAGATTCTTTGTCGGGCGAAACACAGACCGAGGTTGTTTGGCGACTAGCCGAGCGAATTGTCACCGAATCTCATCGAATGTCAAGAATCGTCGACGATCTTTTGGATCTGTCAAGAGTCGAATTTGGTGGAACAGATGAATGGACCGAAATCGACCTTGGCCCGGTTCTCGTTGAAGTAGTCAGCACCAACCAACATGCCGCTCAAAGACGGGGTTTGGGTTTGTCATTGACTGGTTCAGCCGAACTCATGGTGCGCGGTGATCGAGGCCAATTGGTTTCGGTGTTCTCTAACCTCGTTGATAATGCGATTAAATACAGCGAAGCAGGCGGCGTTGTTTTGGTGGAAAGCGCTATCAATGACGATGAAATCAAAGTGGCCGTCACTGATCACGGCATTGGCATAGCCGAACGAGATCAAAGAAGAATTTTTGAACGCTTTTACCGCGTTGACAAAGCACGCAGTCGCGCAACTGGGGGCACTGGTTTGGGTCTTTCGATTGTCAGGCACATCGTTCTGGAACATGGTGGTTCTATTGACGTCAAATCTGAAGAAGGTTTGGGTTCAACTTTTACGGTCTGCTTGCCGCGCGTTCTGAAACAA
>CAYOVI010000065.1:0-8822 GCA_964407365.1 uncultured Ferrithrix sp. | reverse complement strand
GACGAGCCGACGGCAGCACTTGACATTGGCCATCAACAGCAAGCACTCGAGTTGGTCGACGACCTGAGGCGTGAGCAAGGTTTGACCGTTGTATCGGCCATGCATGATTTAACGCTCGCAGGTTTATACGCAGATCGCCTCGTGTTGATGCACCATGGTTCGTGTGTCGCGTCGGGTGATGCTCAAACTGTGTTGAGATCAGAGACTCTCGCCGAGTTCTACGGGGTATCAGCGCGAATTCACCACGAGACCGACGGCACGGTTGTCGTGATTCCACAAAGGTCGACTAGCAACTAGTTTGTATCGCGTGGTTGACACGAACGATCGCAATATCGCCAACACGCTCAACGAGCATGTCGTCGGTTGCGCATCTGCTCACCAGAGACTTTTGTCAGGTCTCGAAGGTCTGACCGACATTCAGTGTCGTCAAGATTCTTTGTTGCCAGGTTGGTCGCGAGGACACGTCTTGACGCATTTGGCGCGCAACGCAGATAGCCATGTGAATTTATTGCAATTCGCCGTGCGTGGTGAGGTTGGTGAGCAATATGTGAGTGTTGAAAAGCGCAACGGCGATATTGAGATTGGTTCGTCAAGAAGCGCTGAAGAGTTAGTCATGGATTTGCGCCTCAGTATTTACGCGCTTGAAGCTGCGTGGGCGAGCGCCAATGAAAAAGCCTGGCAAGGGCAAGGTCGAAACTTGCGGGGTGCGGTGATTGAAATGTCGTCTCTTGTATTTTTGCGATGGCGTGAAGTTGAGATTCATCACGCAGACCTGAATCTGGGCTTCGGTTACGGCGACTTGACACCGCTGTATGTGCGGCTTGAACTTGATCAGCAGATCATGCTTTGGCGCAGTCGCAAGCCGATGGGAATGACAGATTTGCCTGAGATTGCCAAAAGACTTTCTCCTTCACAAAGGTTGGCATGGTTGATGGGTCGTATCGATGTGGACGGTCTGGCAAAACCCGAACCATTGTGAGAAAATTTTTCGGACAGTTATTTGTCGTCGTCTCAATTTTCGGGGTTCTGTCGTCAATCGACCCAGGCCAAGTTGAAGCCCATGCCGGCCTGAAGTCAAGCGAACCCGCGGCGTCATCGATTCTTGAGGCCTCACCAAAGGAAATCGTGCTCTATTTTGCCGAGCAAGTTGAGGTTTCTTTTGGCAGCATCAGACTTTTCAATTCTGAGTCGAAAATAATTTTGCTGCCAACGCCGAAATTTGCTTCGGTTGATTCAGCAGGACAGGTTCGCAAAGATGCCAAAACAGTTCGGGTCGAATTACCTGAACTTGAAAATGGCAGTTATCTCGTTGTTTGGCGAGTAGTTTCAGCCGATAGTCACCCCGTGCAGGGCGCGTTTGCATTTCAAATTGGCACTCAAGGCACCGATCTAACCGAATTTGGTGACGAAGTTCTCGCGTCGAGTTCTGCTCCGATTGGTGTTCGAGTGATGATGGGCTTTTCGCGTTGGTTGAGTTTTTTGGGTGTGGCAGTTCTGATTGGGGCGTTGCTTTTGTCTACGCAAATTAGCGGTGCTTCGCGAATCAAGAAAATTCTTTATGGCTCGTGGCTGGCTTCGTTTGTTGGGGCACTATTGATGCTGTTGTTTCAGGCACCGTATGCATTGGGTCGAGCGATGGGTTTTGGTCAGCTACTGGCGTCGCTAGACGACGTTTTGAAAACGCGTCTCGGTTTTTGGTTGGTTGTACGTGGAGTTTTGTTGCTTTTGTTCCTGATTCTTATCTGGAAAAATTCTCGGCATCAATATTCGGTTTATCGAATGTCGGCGGTACTTATCGTCATATGTTTGCTTGCAACATTTTCAATCTCGGGCCACCCAGGCATGCGCCAGTTTTCGGCGTTGAGCATCGGCACAGACATAGTGCATTTTTTAACTGTGTCAGCCTGGATGGGTGGTCTATTGACAATTGTCCTACTCGGACGCAAATGGCAAAGCGATTCGCCACGAGTTATCTCTTGGTTTTCATTGTCTGCAACAATCTCGATGCCAATAATGGTCGCAACTGGTGTCGCTCAAGCGTGGCGAATGATGGAAGGTCTACAAAATATCTTCTCGACAAGTTATGGTGTCATCTTGAGCACCAAAGTTTTGTTCGTTCTGGTTGCGATTGCAGCTGGTACGCGGGCGCGTCAGTTGTTTAAGTCAAAACAGGTCGAAAGTCGCGACCTAAAGCAGGTCAAGTTCGCAAAAACCATAATCACCGAGAGTGCGATCGGTGTTGTCGTGCTGGCAGTGACGGCCATTTTGGTCGCCGTGCCACCTCTTTCTGTCGGCAGCAACGCACCTTTCACAGCAACGCTTGTTGAAGCAAATGTGATCGCCGACGTGCGAATGACCCCAGCGCGAGTGGGTGAAATTGAGGTGCATGTTGTGTTGTCGCCCCCGGGTGGTTCATTGCAAAAGATCACCGAATTGAGCGCCAGAATTTCTCTCGTCAAGGGAGAAATACCCGCCATACCGATTGATTTGAAACTTGTTGGCACCAATCACTTTCAGGCAAAACTTTTGATGCCGCGTGCCGGAGATTGGTTGTTAGAAATATTTCTGCAGCCAAGTGCGGGTCAAAGCCTGCGATTCAGCAGCCGTGTGCTGATTGGCAAATGATCGCACGATAAATCAGTTCAATTTGAGCACCACAAAATGGTGCGGCAGTTTTGTGACCCCTTCAGTAAAGCCTTGACCTACGGTTTGAAAACCGTTACGTAGATAAAAAGCCAAAGCCGAATCTCGAGCCCGGGCCCAAATGTATTTCGCGTCGAGTTCTTTGGCGTGACTCATGCCAGCCTCGATCAGTTTTTTGCCAAGTCCAGATTTTTGGTGCTCGAAAGCCACTGCCATGCCACGCAGTTGAATCGCAACTTTCGAATCGTCTTCTTGCCATGGGTTAATTACCCAAGTAGAAGTTGCAATCAACTTCTTTTCTTCGAATATGCCGAGGTGAATTGTGCCAGACATCGTGTCTTCGGCAAACTTTGGATCACTAGTCGGGGTGTTTGCGCGCAAAATTGCAGTTCGCAGTGCATAAGTCTCTTCGGTCGCGATTTTTACTACTTGAAAATTGTGTTCAGACACTAATTATGAGATTAGTTCGCGTAAATCAATAACTCTGTCGGCAATCGCCGATGCTTCGTCTAGGTCATGAGTCACGTGAAGAACCGTCGTGCCGTTGGTGCGCAACAATTTGTTCAGATCATCGAGAAGTCGGCTGTGCAAATCGGGGTCTAGACCGGTTAGCGGCTCATCAAGCAACAGAACCTTGGGCTCGGCAATCAAGGCGCGAGCTACGGCGACCCGCTTGGCTTCGCCACCCGAGAGATTTTCAGTAAATCGATCTATTAGGTGTGTGAGCCCCATGAGCCCGAGAATTTTGTGGACTTTTGTATCTATAGTTTTTTTATCTATACGTTTGAGTTTTAGCGAGTAAGCCACGTTTTGCCCCACATTCAAATGTGGAAACAGTTGATTGTCTTGAAACACCATTCCGATCTGGCGCAAATGTGCGGGTTTGTGGGTGATGTCTTCACTTTCGAGTCGAATGCAGCCTGCCTGAATTGGCTCAAGTCCGGCGATGCATCGCAACAGAGTTGTTTTTCCCGAGCCACTTGGGCCAGTGAGCGCGACTATGTCGTTTTTTTCGATTGTGAGTGAAAGATTCGAAAACAAGTTTTGTGACTCATAAACCACGGAAATTTTGTCAACTTCAAGCATCAACCCTGCCATTATTTCTGTCAAAAGAAATTGAGTCGATAAAAAAAATGAAGCCGATGCTTGCGAGGGCCAACACGGTGGCCAGAACAAATGCCTGGGCCTGCATTGTCTCGCCTGGCCGAGAGAGCAATCGAGAAATCGTCACGGGCAAAGTTTCGGTGCCGCGACGAGCAAGAAAACTGCTTGCACCGAATTCTCCAATCGATACCGCTGCCGAGATCACCGCGGCTGACAAGGTTGCGCGCTTGATGATTTTTAGGTCAATTTTGCGCCAAGTAGACCAGTGCGATGCACCAAGCAAACTTGATGCCTCACGCAAAGAGTTGGGTATTGCCTCGAGCACGGGCGAGATCATACGTATTGCCAAAGGAAGGGCCACCATAGCGTGAGCGATAGGCAACATGATTTGGGCGCCTCGCCAGTCAAACCAACCCGTGTCAAAAGTAATTATCATGCCCAGCCCAACTGAAACTGCAGATATGACAATCGGCAATGTGGTGATGATTGAAAAAAATCGTGATCGGGTTTGACCATAGGCGATGGTGCAAGCACCAAGAAGAGCAAGACTCGTTGAAAACGCCGTGGCTAGCGTTGCGTTAAAGAGGGTCTTGCCGAGCGACCCCAATATTTCTGGGTCATCAAAAACTTGGCGCCATGCAAAAAGCGTGAAGCGTGAATCAATAAGCATTGATCTAGTTGCCACCGCGATGAGCGGAACTATTGCAAGAGCCGTGACTAACCAGATAGCCAAAGTCACAAATGTCTTGTGAGCAGAATTGTGCAGTGTTTTCTGACGCGAGATGGTCGGTGGCGAAATTTGTTCTGAGGTTTGGCTAGTTGCTTTGGTCGTTATATAAAAAAGCGCAACAATTGCGACGACTTGAATCGCGCTGAGCAGCACGGCCCCCGAGACATCGCCAAGCTGCATAGCACGAAAATAAATTTCTGTTTCAAGCGTTGACCGCGACGGTCCACCGAGAACTCGCACGACCCCATATGAAGTGAAACAAAGCGTGAAAACTATGCAGCCAGCATTGATAAGTGCTTTTTTTAGCATCGGGAATGTAACCGTGGTGAACAATTTGGTGGGTGAGGCACCAAGGGTGCGTGCCGCGTCGTCTAGATGTGGATGTATCTGCAACCAGCGCCCGCCCACAAGGCGCACCGCAAAGCCAAAATTAAAGTAAATGTGCGCCATAATCAGGGCAAATGCAGTTCGATGGGTGTTATGAGGCAAGATTTGCAGAAAAGCAAGGCCAACCACGATGCTCGGCAGAAGAAATGGCACGCTGATGAGACTTAGAAAAATGCGTTGATATGCAAACTTGAAGTTAGCAATCAAGAACGCCAACGGAATTGCAAGTACCAACACCAATATCGTGCTTAGCGTTGCTTGCCAAGATGTGAACCACAAAACATTTCGAATCGAGTCTGATGTCAAGAGTTGCAATGAATCGGCCTGAATCGAAGAAATAAAGATATTTGCTGCTGGGCCAACAACGAAAATGCCGATAAACATGGTCGGAACCGCGGCAAGCCAAATTGTCAAGCGACTATGACTGTGAGTGCGACCATAGGGGCTTGTCATGTCTGTTAACGCAAAACAGTATTGGTGAACTCATCTAGCCACTTCAGAAGGTTTTGCGAGATAAGTTCGGGATCTAGTTCAAGTGGCGACTCGGGGCGAAGCGAATATTTAATAAAGTCATCTGGCAGTTTTGCTTTCGTGTTTGCGGGATAAACAAATAGCGTCAGTGGCAGGTCTTCTTGAAACTTGGTGTCGGTCAAGTAGTCGATCAATAGTCGGGCTTCTCGTTCATGTTTGGTGCCCCGCAAAATGCCGGCGAATTCGACTTGGCGAAAACAAGTAAGAGCGGCAACTGCTGTTGGCGCAGTTTCTGGGCGAGGGTCTGCATAGATCATTTCTGCAGGTGGGCTAGACGCATAACTTACGACGATGGGTCTGTCACCCTTGCCAGAAGAACCCGAAAACTCTGTGTAATAGGCGGTCGTCCAGTCGCCAACTATGAGCGCACCATTTTGCTTCAGCGACCTCCAATATTCGTCCCAGCCGTCTTGGCCAAACTCTGCGATGGTCGCGAGCATGAAAGCCAGTCCAGGTGATGAAGCAATGGGGCTTGGCACAACAAGTTGGTTTGCATAATTTGAAGAAGTCAGCGCACCAAGAGTTAGTGGAGGGGCAAGGTTTCTCTCTTTGAACCAGTTCACGTCATAGTTGATGCAGACATCGCCAGTATTGACCGGTGTCGCTTCGTTGTTTGGCACCAGATCGAGAGCCGACTGATCTAAATCGGCGAGGTTTCGTGTTGCATAAGGGTTGAAGACGTTCTTGGCAATCGCTCGCGAGATGAGCGTGTTGTCCACTCCCCACAACACATCACCCTCTGGGTTGCCAGCGGTGAGACCCGCTTTGGTTACTAGCTCTCCGGCGTCACCCCCGAGGGTTATCTTGACTGAGATTCCGGTTTGTGCGGTGAAGTCATCAAAGATGTTTGCTGAGGGCGTGAAAGAGTCATATGCCAAAAGCGTGAGCGTGACTTTCTCTGAGTTTGATTTGCCGGTGCTAGTCGTAACGCTGCGATCAGCCGTTGAGCAACCGCCGACCAGCAACAAGAGCGCAGAAATTGCCAGAGACTTAACTAAAGGTTTCATGTCGGTCCTCAAATTGATGAATTACCAAAAGTTGACCAGATTCAAGCGAAATTGAAACCCGTTGTGAAGTTGCAACATTGCTTACGCCCCGAGTCTCGAAATTTCGTAGTGTCTCGTTTTGCAGTTGCCATTTCAAGCCCGTCGTGGCGTGAATGAGCGAACTGTTGCTGAAACTTTGCAGGCCAATCAGATCACCAACTTTCGTCGAGAATTCGTGGGTCGTTGAACCTTGCAGCGCAAAAAGTCGCGAGTTGTCCCAAATTGCCTCGACTCGAATTTGCTTCAATTTTTCGTTGAACATTGCGGCGACAACACCCAATTGATGATCCAGCCTTCCCCCGCCGGCGGTGATGACAATGACGCGTTCAGTCTGCTTTTCAGCCGCGCATACCATGGCCAACTCAAGATCGGTGAAGTTTTTGTCGGTGCTATGGCTAATAATCTGCGACTTTGTCGATTTCGCAGACTCGAGTGCAGTGGTATTTACCGAGTCAAAGTCACCGACCACGATGTCGACCTTTTTGTCCAGAAGTTGTGCGGTGTGAAGACCAGAGTCGGCGGCGATTGTGAGGTCTACATTTTCGATCTCGCGCACTGCGCTGAGCGTCACGTCACTTGGTGTTGGACCACCGGCAAAAATAAGAGTTGTGTGGGGCATGTTCGCTTCCTCCGCTGGCATTACCCAGATCAGGTGTGCGGGTCGGTGGTGGCGACCACCCTCTCAGTCCACCGAACCAGTGGACTCCCCGTGCGTGTGACATCACTATAACAACTCACAATGCATGGCAAGCAGTGTTGATTGACCCCAGTTGCTAGCCGCGCAGCAAGCATGCAGATAGCCTGCTAGGACAATGAGTCAAGCAAGCCCACTTGCAGGTGCAATGCCCGGCGCAGTTTCTTCGGGGGCATCCACCGACACGATCATCACGATTACACCAGTCGCACACGCCAAACTCATTGAATTGCGCGATGCTGAGACAGAGAGAGATCGGCTTGGCTTGCGTCTCGAGATTTTGTCTGGGCCCGGCGAAGATTTTCGCTATGACTTGGTTTTCGACGAATTCGTCAAGGCTGCTTTCACCGATGAAGTACGCACGATCAACGGATTAAAAATTATTGTCGGTGCCAAAGATATAGACCTTTTGCGAGGCGCAGAATTAGACCACGACGATGCAAAAGGTCTCTTGATTCGCAACCCAAACAAGCCATTAAAAGCCAGTTTTGAGGGGCTCGTCGCCGACGATGAAGTTTCTGCGCAAATTGAAGCGATCGTCTCTAACGATGTGAATCCCGCATTGGCCAGCCATGGGGGCTTTGTCACATTTGCTGGCCACGACAAAGAGGGAACTGCCTATTTCACTATGGGTGGGGGTTGCCACGGGTGTTCGATGTCGCGCCAGACGATGCTTGAAGGGGTTCAGACGATGTTGGTCGAACAAGTGCCGGCGATCACGCGTGTACGCGATATCACCGACCACTCGACTGGCGCTAATCCTTATTATTCGTAATTTGCAATGAAGTCTTTTCTGCAGTTTTTGCAGCGTGCGCTCAAATATTTTCGTACGACCAGACGAGTCTGGCGCAGACCACCGCGGGCAAACCTGTTGATCATTGATCGGGGTACCGCGAGCCCGCTAGACGAGATGTTCGCGCACCACGACCCACACATAATGGAGATTCGTGGCGAGAGCGTGAACATGTTCGCTCTTTTGCGCGCGCTACCCAAGATTCATCTTGGCGCGGTTGCATATCTTGAGGCCTACATCGATTTTGTCAAGCCAAAACTTGTGCTATCGCGCACCGATAACAATCACACTCTCTGGCAACTCAAACGTCGCCCAAACGTGACCTACAAAGTCGCCCTCGTCCAAAACGGCTGGCGTTTCGAATACCAAGATTCATTACCCGAGCCATCAACCAAAATGAGATTCGAAGTCGATCAATTTTTTTCGTTTGGAGATGCATCTTCAAAAATATTGGCAAAGAGGCTAAAAGGCGAGATTACTGCAATCGGAAGTATTAGGGCAAACTTGTTTCCTATAGAAAACAACTTGAAGCAAGCTAAACCTGTTGCCTTTGTTTCAACTTTTCGTGTTTCAAAACACAAAAACTATATAGAGGGCACAATATTTTTTAAGCACCTCGAATCAGTATGTATCCAGAAAAAGAAAACGATTTCTATTGCAGGGTGCGAAAGATCAATTGAGGGCAACAGAGTCGAGAAGACTCACTACTCACAGGTATTTAGTTCTGATAGTTGGAACTTATTTCCACGAAGTTCGGAAGTCAGTTCATATCAATTGATTCGAGGTGCCAGTTGTGTGATTGTTGAGAGCAGTAGCCTCGGATACGAAAGTCTTGCGATGGGTCTGCGGACTGGATTTTTTGCGATACGCGAGCGAAATCGAATTACTGACCGA
>CAYOVI010000064.1:0-9327 GCA_964407365.1 uncultured Ferrithrix sp. | reverse complement strand
CTCCAATGGTCGGTATACGGTGTATTTAAACGTATTACAACACCTTTTTCGTAACCCTGTGTCAAATACTCTGCAACTAACTTAGTTTTTCCATATGAGTGCAAAGGCAAACAAGGCTCATCCTCACTGACTCGACGCAGGACACCAGAGCCAATTGCCAATTTGTCTATATTGCCCCGAAAATCCCGTAGACCAATTACCTCTCGGGTGGAGATTTGTATTAAGGGAACATTCAGATCTGAAATTGCATTTATTAGATTCTCCAAACCTTTGACATTGACCTCAAAATCTTTTGCACGCGAATTCAAATGCAAACTTTTTAGATCAGCAATCATCGAAAAATTCACAATTAGATCAGGGGAAAGTTCAAAGACCTCGTTTGCGTCGATATGGCAAATATCTTTTGGTAAATCAAAGACAGAGACATTTACACCACATGACTGAAGGTATTTACAGTACGAGCCTCCTAGATAACCGCTTCCACCAATGACTAAAACTTTCAATTTGATGCCCCACCATCTATCTCAATGTTGCAACCGTTGAGATAGGTGGTTTTGCGATCACATAAAAAACTAACGACCCTGGCAACTTCACTTGGCTCACCTAGACGCCCGGCGGCTACTGAATTTCTTTCGAGAAACATTGAATATTCATCTGGATGATTTTTGGCCAGGTTGCTTAAGTACTTTCCTTCAACATTCATTGCTCCTGGTGAAACTGCACAAACCAAAATATTTTCATTGATCTTTGCGAGATCTTTTGCGACGACTTTCATGTAATAGCAAGCGTCCCAATGTGAATTATTCTTCCCCAACCTATTCTCTTTGCATTTTCAACAATTAGATCCATAAGCATATGAGAAACGAAAAAATTTAAGTGCATAACTTTCTGGTACACGTCAACGGAATCAAATGTCTTGCTGCCAAAACCTCCACCTAGCCCATTTATTAAAATATTCGGTTGAAGTTCATTTTCTATGAGGTGTGACTTGATTTTGTCCATAAAGTCAGGCGATAAAAAATCGATCGAAATAAATGAAGCACTTCCACCACTCGAGATAATTTTCGAACACTCTGAATACAAAAGATTATGATCTCGAGCAATCAACACCACATGAATGCCATCCCGGGCTAATTGTTTTGCAATCGCGTTTCCAATGCCACGCGAGCCACCAGTGACTAGCGCACAGTTCAAATTATTCTTCAAATGTTTCCGATCGAATTTACAAATTTATATTCTGATACCACATTGTAGATTGGCACCTTGAATTTATGAGAATTGAGAATTATAAAAGAGTTGAATTTGTCTCTGATGGGGCAATCTTGCGCGGGCGGCTTTATCGACCCGCTTCGGTCAGGGGCGAAGTGCCAGTGATCGTGATGGCACACGGCTTTTCGGTGCTGGCGACCTGGCTGAGCGACTTGGCGAGCGATTTAGCCCAGGCGGGCTTTGCCGTTTTGCTGTTTGACCATCGCAACTTTGGCGACAGCGACGGCACACCGCGATATGGCTTTGACAACTTGTTGCAAATTCGCGGCTATCGCGATGCGATCAGTTTTGCAACGACACAGACTGGCATAGACAAGACCAAAGTTGCCGTGTTTGGCCAGAGCGCGTCGTCGCTCGTGGCCCAATTCATTGGCGTGTTCGACAATCGCGTGCGCGCGGTGATCGCCCACACGCCGGTGTGCGGCAATATCACGACAAAGTTTGACCAAAGCCCTGAAAAGTTTGAATGGCTAAAGGCAAATTGGTCGAGCCTTGATTTGGCAACCGTGCCCGCACGCGAAATGCCGGTGCGGTTTTGCAGGCTTCATGAAGGCAATGGGCCAATAATCGTCGAGGGTGGTGGCGCAGTTGGTTATGCGACGCGAATGCGCAAGAAATATGCAAGCCAGTGGTCAAATCAAGTTCTTATTTTGCAACGCAAACTTGAGGCGCAGTTCAACGAACAACGCCTGCCAGCAAAATATTTGAAGGTGCCAACTTTGTTTGTGATCGCCAAAGATGACGAGGTGCCCATGTGTGAACCAGCGACAAATCGCAGGTGCTTTGAAATGATCGACGCACCCAAATTTTTGACCGAAATCACCGGCGGCCACTTCGGCCTGGCATATCACCGCACCGAGCCATATCGCCTAGCACTAGAAGCCGACATAAAGTTTTTGCTTGGTGTTTTTGGGTGACTCGCATCTCGGCATTCGCGAGATTGAAGCACGGTAGAATTTGATGAAGAAACAAAAAATGAGCCCTCGATGAACATTGTGACCCAGCCAAGCGTGATGCCCGCAGCCAATGATGCATGTTGGTGCGGCAGTGGTCGCAAATATAAGCGGTGCCACAAAGCCCTAGAGGGTCGCGTGCAACCAGGTGTCGTGAGCCCACGACGAAGCGTGCCAAGCAAAATTGCTCGCCCGCCATATGCCGACTCAGGCGAGGTCACCAGATGGAATGAATCGGCGATCAAGTCACCTGAAATCATCGAACGCATGCGACACGCAGGTCGTGTTGCCGCTGAGGTTTTGCGATTGGCTGGTCAAGCCGTTAAACCAGGTGTGACGACAGATGAAATAGACGCGCTCGTGCACGAACTTTGCATCGAACGAAATGCCTATCCGAGCCCGCTCAACTATATGGGTTATCCAAAAAGTGTCTGCACGTCGGTGAATGAAGTTATATGCCACGGCATACCCGACTCGCGCAAACTTGAAGACGGCGACATCGTCAACTTAGACGTGACTTGTTACATAAACGGCGTGCACGGTGACACAAACGCAACTTTTGCTGTCGGCGAGATCGATGAAGCTAGTCGTGCTTTAATCAAAGCAACAGAAGAGTGCACCTGGCGCGGAATTTCGGCAGTGCAAGTTGGGCGTCCGCTTAGCGACATCGGTCGGGCAATCGAAGATCACGCCAAACAGCACAAACTTGGCGTTGTGCGGGCCTTCGTTGGCCACGGCATTGGCGAGCAATTTCACACCGATATTCAGGTGTTGCATTATTTCGACTCGCGAAACTCGGTTGTTATGCGTGAAGGCATGACTTTCACAATTGAACCGATGATCACACTTGGCACCTGGCAACACAAAATGTGGGACGACGACTGGACGGCAGTGACAGCCGACGGCAAGCGCACTGCGCAGTTTGAACACACGATTTTGGTGACTGCCAACGGCGCAGAGGTTTTGACGGGTGGCCCTGGGGCCGTGTCGGGTTTTTCTCCGTTTACTAAATAGACATCGCGAATTCGGCCCTTGGCCGACCGAGATGTAGCGTTTGGTTTCAAACACTCACAACTTGGGGGCACTCATGGCAACAGGTTTTGCAACGATAAACGGTCAGGAAATCTTCTACAAAGATTCGGGTGGCAACGGCCCCGTTGTGATTTTGGCACATGGCTTTTTGATGGATTCTTCGATGTTCGACGCCCAAGTCGCCGCGCTGTCGCCAGAGTTTCGCGTGATCACCTGGGACGAACGCGGCTTTGGTCAGACCAAATGGGACGGCAAAGATTTCACCTACTGGGATTCTGCTCGTGACTGTCTTGGGCTGATGGATCATTTCGGAATCAATAAATGTGTGATTGGTGGCATGTCTCAGGGCGGGTTTTTGTCACTGCGTGCGGCGCTCACCGCACCCGAGCGAGTGACTGCGCTTGTGTTGATCGACACGGCCGCCGACAACGACAACGAAGAAACACTGGCCGCATATCGAATGATGGTCGACACATGGGTGCAACACGGACCAGTGCCCGACCTAACTGGGGCAATAGCCCAAATCATCATCGCCGAGCCACGCGAAAATGAAAAGTGGATAGCCAAGTGGCAAAACTTCGGAAGCCAAGCAATCAATGCCACATCAAAGTGTCTGCTTGATCGTGACGACATAACTTCGCGCATTGGTGAGATCAAGTGTCCGGCGATAATCATTCATGGCACCGCCGACACGGCAATTTCGATGCAGCGCGCTGAAGCACTTCGAGCCCGACTCGTCGGTGCTGGCAAGATCGTGACAATCGATGGTGCGGCGCATGCGGCAAACTTGACCCACCCACAGTTGGTGAACCCACCCCTGATTGAGTTTTTGCGTCGGGTAACTGCTGATTAGCAAATTAGATTTAAGAGCGTGATCCAGACAAACGATCAAGAACGCTATTTAACCTTTGATCGCCAGCAATGGTCGATTTTGCGCGCTCAGACACCCCTGACACTGACCGAAAAAGAACTTGAGGCGATGCGTGGCATCAATGATCGCATCGACCTTGAAGAGGTGGCCACCGTCTATCTGCCCCTGACTCGTTTATTGAATCTTTATGTTGCGGCGACACAAAATCTGCACCGTGTGTCAGCGACATTTCTCGGCACGATGGCGCCAAAAATGCCATATGTGATTGGCATTGCTGGCAGTGTCGCAGTTGGCAAGAGCACCTCGGCGAGAATTTTGCAGGCCCTTTTGGCGCGTTGGCCCGAACACCCGCGCGTTGAACTGATAACTACGGACGGGTTTTTATATTCGAACGCGGTGCTTGAAGAACGCGGTCTGACGAATCGCAAGGGGTTTCCTGAAAGTTACGACACTAAAAGACTGTTGCAGTTCGTGCGCGACGTCAAAGCGGGCACACCCGAAGTTTCAGCGCCTGTCTATAGCCATGTGATCTATGACGTTTTGCCAGACAAACAAGAAGTCGTGCGACAACCAGACATTTTGATTATCGAAGGCCTAAACGTGTTGCAGGTCGGCAGCGCGACGACCGATTTTGTCTCTGATTATTTTGATTTTTCGATCTATATCGATGCTCGAGAATCAGACATTGAGGCTTGGTTCACCGAGCGATTTCAGACATTGCGCAAAACGATTTTTCAAGATCCGGACAGTTTTTTCAAGCACTTTGCCGACTTCACCGAAGAGCAGGCACTCGCCTTGGCGCACGACATTTGGGTGGGAATCAACGGAAAAAACCTGAAAGAAAACATCGAGCCGACCCGCGCACGTGCCTCTCTGATCATTCACAAAGGCGCCGACCACAAAGTCGACGCAGTGCACCTGCGCAAACTCTGAGCAAAACGCACGAAAAGAGTTTTAGCGGTGAAGAGAATTGAGATAGTTATAGACGGTGATGCGTGAGACGCCCATTGAATCGGCGACATCTTCGACGGCCCGACGCAAGGTAAAAGCACCACGCTCGTCAAGCAAACGAATCGCCCGCTGTTTGGCTGTGCGCGACAATTCGGGCAGTTTTGCACCAAGTTCGCGCTCGACCGACTCGATCATTCTGTCTAAGGCACCGTGCAGCGCTGGCAAGCGAACGGCCAGAAGAATCTGACCGTCGACTTTGAGCGGCACATCGCCTGGCTTGATGTCGTCGACCTCGATGAGGGTCGCACCGATGGCATCGATCAGCGGTTCTATCGCCTCAATGATCGGGTCTTGTCGTGTCGCTTTCATGAGTCAAATCGAGACACCGAGACATTTACAAACGTTGCGCCATTGCCATAGGCCACGCGCAACAAATCGGCGACCACAACAGGCAGAGTTTCGGCATCGACGCTAAACAACGAACCAAACGGGCCAAAATCAACTGGTATACCGTGGGCTTCAACTGCTGCCACGGCTGCGGTGACGTGAACCCCTGGGTCGCCTTCGACGAAAGGTTCGATCGTGAATTCAACAGTCAACACAACGTGTCAATCTACTCATAGTTTTTGCTGGTGCTCACGGCTTTTGCACTTATAACCAACGCCTCGGCTGAGCGTACGCTTGTCTCATGGCAAAAGCGATGTCAAACAAACCAAACTCAGCGGCCCAAGAAAAACATGGTGCTGCAACCGGACTTAAAGATCAAGTAACCGGTCTGATGGAGACAACGGTTGCTCTTCGTCGTGAACTGCACAAGTGGCCCGAGATCGGAAACACCCTGCCCAAGACTCGCGACCAAGTCTTGTCGGCCCTTGAGGGTTTGCCACTCGAAGTGACCCTGCACAAAACCACCAGTGGCATTGCCGCGATGCTGACCGGTGATAAGCCAGGCCCCACTGTGATGTTGCGTGGCGACATGGATGCATTACCGATGCCAGAAGACACCGGTCTTGATTTTGCCTCGCGAACTGACGGTTGCATGCACGCATGTGGTCACGACACTCACACTTCGATGTTGGTGAGTGCGGCAAAGCTTCTAAGCGAGCGACGCAGTGAATTGCCAGGACGTGTTTTGTTTATGTTTCAACCAGGAGAAGAGGGTTATCACGGGGCAAAGTTCATGCTCGAAGAAGGACTGCTTGAGGTCGCTAAAAACAAAGACGGCAGCGAGTCGCCAATCAAAGCGGCATATGCCTTGCACATAACTTCGTCGTTGCCTGCTGGCATCGTCGGCACACGCAGCGGCCCATTGATGGCTTCGAGCGACGTGGTCTCAATCAAAATCACCGGCAAAGGCGGTCACGCCTCAGAACCGTTTCGCACACTCGACCCGATACCTGTGGCATGCGAAATCGTGCAGGCACTACAGATGATGATCACTCGTCGCATCGAAACTTTTGATCCTGCCGTGGTGACGATCACCAAACTTGTCGCTGGCACGACCACAAACGTCATACCTGAGTCGGCTCTGATTGAAGGAACAATTCGTGCGGTGAGCGAAAAAACTCGCAACAAGGTTCACGATTCAATTCGTCGTGTGGCCGAGGGCATTGCCGAGGCCTACGAGATGCAGGCTGAAGTCGAGATCAAAATCGGCTATCCGGTCACCGTCAACGACGCACCCAGCAGCGACTTCGCACTCGAAGTTGCCGAGTCGCTTCTTGGCGAAGGCAAAGCCTTGCGCATGCCATCGCCGGTGATGGGTGCAGAAGACTTCAGTTACATTTTGAACAAAATTCCAGGAGCGATGGTTTTTCTAGGTGGCACACCAGAGGGCGTGAACCCTGCGACGGCGGCACCGAACCATTCGAATCGCGTGATGTTCGAAGAGTCGGCAATGGCCCACGGTGTGGCACTCTATGCATCTCTTGCGTTGCGCACGCTTGGCGTAACGCTCAACTAACTAATGCGCCCACTTGAAGGGGTTCGTGTTCTCGACTTCACTCGGGTGCTGTCGGGCCCGCACGCCACACGCATGTTGTGCGACCTGGGTGCGCAAGTAATAAAAGTAGAGCAACCCACGGGCGACCTGACTCGATTCTCAAGCCCGAGAGTCAACTCGAATTCGACATATTTCATTCAACAAAACGTCGGAAAAAGAAATATCTCGCTTGATCTCACAAAGCCCGAGGCTGTCGACCTGATTTTGCGCCTGATCGAAAAATGCGATGTCTTGGTCGAAAACTTTCGACCCGGGGTGATGCAACGCTTGGGTCTCGATCAGCAAACCCTGCGCGACAAAAACCCTCGTCTCGTCTATGCATCAATCACGGGCTATGGCAGCACCGGGCCTTGGGTAAATCGTCGCGCCTATGCGCCAGTTGTGAATGCAGAAATGGGCTTGACAAAGCGTCAAGGTGATGCGCGCAAAGGCCAATATGCCAATGACCCGTTCAGTCACGCCGATGTCTACACGGCCATCGAATGCGCAAGTGCGATCATGGCTGCGCTATTTCAGCGCGAACGCACGGGCCAGGGTCAATACATCGACTTGTCGATGGCCCAAACTCTGCTCTATGTCAACGAACACGCCCACGACGAACTATGGAAAAAACCGGTCTCGCCCGACGCAATTCGCTCATTTCGGCCAGAAGATTATGCGGTGCTCACAACGCGCGATGGCGTGGTTTCAATCGTCAGTGGCCACCCTGCAGAACGCGGCACGTTCGACTTTTTTGTCGCCGCCATGCAAAAACCCCACCTGCTTGAAGATGCAAGGTTCAAAACCGTGGCACTTCGAAATGCCAACTTTGAAGATTTGATGCAAATAATCAAAGACTGGGCAGCAAACATCGACACGGCCGACGAGCTTGAAAATCGACTCGCCGAAAATAGATTGGCGATGGGTCGATTGCGATCGGTGGCAGAAGTGGCCGAGACCAATTGGGCGATTGAACGCAATGCATTTGTCGAAGTCGATGATCGCAGCAACGGCACGGTGAAACTGCCGAACTCGCCTTGGCGATTCTCAGGCTCTGACACTTCTACGTCTGGGGTTATCAAATATCGTGGCGAAGACAACGCCGATGTGATGAGTGAGTTGTTGGGTCTATCGGCCCAACAAATTGAAGATTTGCATCAACGTGCAATTCTTGTGCGGAGATTGCCTAAAGAAAATTAATCTTTCAGCGACCCGAGTGGCCAAAACCACCACCTCGATCTTGGCCGTCAAGTTCTTCAACTACTTGCCAAGTTGTTGAAACAACTTGTTGAATGACCAACTGCGCGATGCGATCGCCTCGCTTGACTTGATAGTCGTTGGTCGGGTCGGTGTTGATCATTATCACTTGCAACTCACCGCGATAACCGCTGTCGATGATGCCAGGAGTGTTGACAAGTGAAATGCCGTGTTTCAACGCGAGCCCACTGCGGGGCACAACTTGTCCGAAATATCCAATCGGGATCGCCACAGCGATGCCGGTAGGCACCAACACTCGCCCACCTCGCGCCATAAGCAACGCATCAACGCGTGCATGCAAGTCGATGCCCGCATCGCCAGCATGTGCAACCGTCGGCAATGGCAATTCAAGATCGAGACGCTTGACCGACACCATTGTCGGTTGACTCGAAGCACTCGCCGCAGTGTTTGGCACGCATAAGACGATAGACCCAAAGGGCCAAAGAGGCGAAGTGCGATGTTCGTGCCAAAAACTAATAGATTGCTTGGCGTGCTTGTTTGGATGGATCTCGAGATGACCGGCCTCGACCCCGCCACAGAGGTAATCGTCGAAATCGCCACGTTGGTAACCGACGACGAATTGAACGTCGTCGCAGAGGGCCCAGATCTCGTGATCAATCAACCAGAGTCGGTGCTTTTGGCGATGGACCCATTTGTTGTTGAGATGCACACAAAATCGGGCCTGCTAGCCGCAGTTCGGGCATCGACGGTGACCCTTGCCCAGGCCGGCACAGCGACACTCGAATTCATCAAACAGCACGTCACAGAACCACGCACCATTCCGTTATGCGGCAACTCAATCGGCACCGACCGCAGGTTTTTGGCGAAATATTTGCCCGAGATCGAAAATTATCTGCACTATCGCAGTGTCGACGTGTCGACAATTAAAGAACTGGTCAAAAGATGGCATCCGGGAATTGAAATTTCGAGGCCTTCCAAGAGTGGGGCCCATCGTGCGCTAGACGACGTGCGTGAAAGCATCCGCGAATTGAAGTTTTATCGCGAAAACGTAT
>CAYOVI010000063.1:0-9358 GCA_964407365.1 uncultured Ferrithrix sp. | reverse complement strand
GCCAGTTGAGGCCATTATGACCGCTGGGCTATCAGGTGAATCTGCAGCAATCGCGCCGGGAAACATGACAGAAAACTAGTCGCAATCGCCAGATGCTCGCCAACTGCAAACAATCGACGATCGAACGGTAAGTTAGAGCGTTATGGCACTTGTTGATTCGGAAAAAACAATTTCAGAGAAAGAAATTGCAGGTTTGGTCGATGAGCTGATCGCCAAATTTCCACCCAACAAAACTTCGGCTACCGAATTTTTGGGCGCTCAGTTTGATGCCGGCCTTGCCTGGGTGCACTTCGATTTGGGCAATGGCGGTTTGGGTGCATCACCAAAACATCAAAAGATTGTCAACGAGGCGATAGCCGCCGCCAATGGTCCGTCGAGTTATGCCAGAAATCCGATCGGCTATGGCATGTGTGCACCGACAATCGCCCAATGGGGCACGATTGCTCAAAAAGAAAAGTATCTGCGACCGTTGTTCACCGGCGAGCAAATCTGGTGTCAGTTGTTTTCTGAGCCAGGTTCTGGTTCTGACTTTGCTGGTTTATCAGCAAAAGGCATTCGTGATGGTCAAGAGTGGGTCATTAACGGACAAAAAGTTTGGACGACCCTTGCGCATCTTTCAAAATTCGGTCTTTTGGTTGTTAGAACCGACCCCAATGCTGTCAAGCATGCAGGCCTTACCGCCGTGATAGTAGATATGAATGCTGCTGGTGTCGAGGTGCGACCATTGCGCCAAATGACTGGTGAAGCCGAATTTAACGAGGTTTATTTCACCGATGTGCGTGTGGCCGTCGATGAGACTCTCGGTAATCCTGGCGACGGTTGGCGAGTGAGCCTGACAACTCTGATGAACGAAAGAGTCGCAATTGGTGGAGCGATACCCAAAAAAGCTACGGGGCCGATTCGCGAAGCAATGAAAATTTGGCAAGCTTTGCAACCAGGTCAACAGTCGAGCGCAAAAAGAGACGAATTGATGAAACTGTGGATCAAAGCCGAAGTATTGCGCCTGACCAACATACGTGCAGGTCAAAATCGTCGCATGGGCACCCCAGGGCCCGAGGGTTCGATCGGCAAAGTTGCGAGTGCCGAATTGAACAAAGACACTTATGAGTTCTGTGTCGACCTGCTTGGTGCCAACGGCATGCTCTATGGAAGTTACGCCATGACTAGACCCGAGACAGCAATGAGTTTCGACACAGTGCCGAAAGCATTTTTGCGTAGCCGAGCCAACAGCATCGAGGGTGGCACAACCGAAGTGATGAAAAATATCTTGGGTGAACGGGTTCTAGGCATGCCTGGTGATGTTCGCGTTGACCGCGACAGACCATGGCACGAAGTACCGCGCAACTAGCAAAAAGTTTAGTTGCGCTTTTCAGCGGGTTTCACCGCGCAACTAGCTGCCGAGCAACTCGAGCACGGTGCTGGCCGCAAGTTTGCGATCATCGACAACTTTGCGATTTCCAAGTTCGCCTCCGAGCATGACAGTCGTGGCGGTCTCGATGGCTGTTTGCAACTGGCGAATATGTCGTGGCGGTGGAAAATATTCATCCTCGTGAGCCACACGCACTTCTTCGACGCCGTGTTGTGGGGCGAGTGTCGCAATTATTTGAGAGACCAATTCTTCTGGCGCCGAGGCGCCAGCAGTGATGCCAACCACACCACCCAAAGTTCTTGGCAATTCAGTTACATCATTTACCCGAAAAACATTTTTGCATCCGACTTCGTGAGCCAGTTTTTCGAGCGCCCGAGTATTAGATGAATTCTCAGAGCCGATAACAACTATTGCGTCGCACATTTCGGCAATTTTCATCAAGGCGCTTTGGCGGTTGGTTGTTGCAAAACAAAGATCGCTTTTTCCAGGTGCCCAAACATCTGGAAACTTCACCTTTACCGCATCTGCAACATCTTTCCAGTCGCGGTGAGAAAGCGTTGTCTGAGCAAGTATCGCAACTGGTTCATCGAATTTTTCAAGAGCAGCGACTTCATCGAGAGTTTCGACCCGGGTGATCGATTCGGGTGCGACGGCCATGGTGCCCACTGCCTCTTCATGACCTTCGTGACCGATGTAGACGATGTGATAACCCTTGTTGGCCCGAGTTTTGACTTCGTGGTGAACCTTTGTCACCAAGGGGCAGACTGAATCAACAACATAACTTCCCTTGGCGACGGCCTGTTCAACTACTTGAGGGGCCGAACCATGGGCCGAAAGCATGATTGGTCGGCCTTCAGGAATTTCAGACAAATCATCTACGAATACGACACCGAGTTTTTTGAAACGGTCCACAACGATCTTGTTGTGAACAATCTCGTGATAGCAGTAGACAGGTGCGTCGAAAGTTCTCACCATCCATGCGAGTGCTTTGATCGCCATTTCGACGCCGGCACAAAAACCTCTCGGGGCAGCCAGGACAATTTTTTCAATCTTCATCTCGTCTCGGAAGATTACCTTGAACGCACAAAGATAAACTTGAGGTTGTGACATCGAACCTTGCAACCGTTGTCATAGTTGGTCGACCCAACGTCGGAAAAAGCACCCTGTTCAATCGCTTCATGGGTTCTCAAGTGGCGATCGTGCAAGACCAACCGGGTGTCACCCGTGACCGTTTTGAACGCCAAGTTGAATGGCAGGGGAGACACTTCAATGTTGTCGATACTGGCGGATGGATGCCCGGCGGATCTGAACTTGATAATAAGGTAAGCCGACAGGTAGAGGCGGCAGTCAAAGAGGCAGATTTGGTTTTGTTCATCGTTGACTCGACCGTGGGTGTGCTTGACGACGACCAATCAATCGCCAAATGGCTGCGCGTGAGTGGCAAGGAAGTACTGGTCGTTTCGAACAAAGTCGACTCAGACAAGCGAGAGTTCGACAAATGGGAGTTCTTGTCGCTTGGTCTTGGCGACCCATACCCGGTCTCGGCTCTGCACGGTAGAAAATCTGGTGACCTGCTCGATGAAATTTTGGTTCGTCTTCCAAGACGTGAAGGTGACGATGTAGAAATCTCGAAGCAAGATCGAAACGATGTCAACCGCACGCCAGGTGTCCCACGTGTGTCGATCGTCGGGCGACCCAATGTGGGCAAGAGCACACTTTTCAATCGATTGGTCGGTCAAGATCGGTCGGTTGTGCATGACATGCCTGGCACCACCAGAGATTCCATTGACACTATGGTGCAGACACCCGACGGGCCGATCACGTTCGTCGACACCGCAGGTATGCGTCGGCGCAGTCGCGTCGATGAATCGACTGAGTATTACTCGTTCGTTCGTGCATTGCGCGCAGTCGACGAATCAGATATCGCCTTGCTTGTCATTGATGCAACCGAGGGCATTACAAGTCAAGACCAACGTCTTGCCGAGCGCATCGACGCTGCAGGCAGCCCAGTTGTCGTCGTGTTGAACAAATGGGAGATTCTCAATGCCGACCAAAGAGCCGACATCGATATCGAGATTGGCAGAAAGCTCTTCTTTGTCGGCGATGCACCAGTGCTCAAGATGAGTGCATTGACAGGCAAAGGCGTTGCAAAATTGCTACCCGTACTTCAAGACTCGATCGAGCAATACCACCGACGCGTGCCCACACGCGATGTCAATCGTGTCATTGCTCGCGCCCAACAACAGCAGCCCGCCCCCAGCGGTGCACGCGTGCTTTACGCACTTCAAGGTGCGTCTGATCCACCAACTTTCACGCTTTTCGTCAACAAAGAATTGCCCCAGACATATCTGCGTTATCTCGAGCGTTCGATTCGGGAAGGTTTCGAATTTGGCGCCGTGCCGATCAAGATTCGGGTTCGAAAGCGAGCCGAATAGGCAACCATGCCCTGGTGTGATGAGTGCGCAAAATATTTTGCACCAAACGCGCTCACCCCTGCAGGCGACTGCCCCAAGTGTGGTGCGGAAATTTTTTTCTCTGACATTCATGGTCGACCCCTTGACAAATTGGTGACCGCCAAATCTCTTGACCTAAAAGAGTTGGCCAGATCGGCAGGCGAGCCAGAAAAGGCCCCATGGCACTTCAAACTTTTGGTCGGTGCGTTGTGTCTCTATCTGACTTGGCGGGTCATTGCGATCTTTCTCTAAGTTCAACACTCAAGCGAGATACCCTGACAGGTGTTAGAAGTTGAGTTTCGGGCTGTGGCGCAGCTTGGTTAGCGTGCTTGTCTGGGGGACAAGAGGTCGTGGGTTCAAATCCCGCCAGCCCGACCAATTTGAGAAGTTGTCTAGTATTTAGCAGGCTAAAACTGAATTGCTAATGGAGGAAAATGAAACTCGCAGACCGTTTAGAGCGTCTTGGCACCGAGACGGCATTCGCTGTTGCTGCAACGGCTGCTGATTGGCTTGCCAAAGGCAACGAAGTATTTCCGTTTCATCTCGGCGATATCAACTTGCCGACACCCGCCAACATTTCAGCCGCGATGGCACGAGCAGTTGAAGAGGGCAAGACTGGTTATTGCCCCAATGCAGGAATCGCACCTTTGAGGCTTGCACTCGCCGAAAGTTTGGGAAGGCAGCGCAACGTGACTTTTTTGCCTGAGAACATTGCAGTTCAACCCGGAGGAAAACCAGTCATCGGCAAATTTTTGCGCTCGATCATGAATCCTGGTGACGAGGTTTTGTATCCCAACCCTGGGTTTCCGATTTACGAGAGTCAAATCGAATTCAACGACGGCATCTCGGTTCCTTACAGATATCTCGACACCCCAAACGGTTTTCAGATCGATTTAGATTACCTGCGATCAAAAATCACCAATAAGACAAAAGCTCTCATTCTCAATGATCAACAAAATCCTTTGGCTGCTGAAATGACCGACACAGAACGCAAGGCACTTGCCGACCTGGCGATCAAGCACAATCTGTGGGTTTTGTCAGACGAGGCATATTTTGACATTCGCTATGCCGGTGAGAGCAAGAGCATAGTCTCATTGCCCGGAATGCAAGAGCGAACCGTCATTTTGTACACGTTTTCGAAAAAATTTGCGATGACCGGTTGGCGCCTCGGTGCCGCTATCGGGCCAAAAGAAATCGTCGATCGCATTTCGAAATTGAACACGAACGAAGAAAGTTGCACGGCTCAGTTCGTGCAGTGGGCTGGTGTCGAGGCGATCAATGGCGACCAATCGGGCGCCAATGAACTGGTTCGAGTGTTGAAAACTCGTCGTGATTCCACGATCTCAGGCATCGGCAAAGTTGCCGGAATGCGTGTGCACACGCCAAATAGCGCGTTCTACGTTTTTCCAGAAGTTTCTGAAACTATGGCGCGCACTGGGCACAAAGACCTTGGCGAATTTGCCCTTGCGGCACTGCACAATTCTGGCATGTCGTTCTGCACGCGACGTCATTTTGGTCGACCTGCCCCTGATGAGAAAGGCAATTACATTCGACTCGCATACAGCGGAATTGATATTCCAAAAATTGAAAAAGGTTTGGCTCGGCTCGCCGATTGGGTCGCATCAAAGTGAGCAAGGTCGTAGTCACCGGCAAAATTCCACAAGCCGGCCTCGACGTTTTAAAAAACGCCGGCTTGAGCCCGCAAGCATGGTCAAATGACACGGCGATGAGCCGCCAAGAGCTTCTCAGTCAAGTTAAGGGTGCAGAAATTCTCGTGACTTTGCTCACCGAGAAAGTCGATGAAGAGTTGCTCGAGGCTGCCGGGCCGCAACTCAAAGCGGTCTGCAACGTCGCTGTTGGCTACAACAACATTGACGTGGCCGCCTGCAAAGCCAAAAATGTCATTGTTACCAACACTCCAGGAGTGCTCACCGATGCAACTGCCGATATTGCGATGGCCCTCATTTTGATGGTCACGCGCAGACTCGCAGAGGGTGAACGCGTGATTCGCTCAAAGACGCCATGGCAATGGGGAATGCACTACATGCTTGGCACTGGCATCACAAATCGTGTTTTGGGCGTTGTTGGCATGGGCGCCATAGGCATAGCAACAGCACGTCGAGCAAAGGCCTGTGGCATGTCGGTGGTATATCACTCGCGAAGCGAGATCGACAAAAAAGTTGCCGAAGAGTTGAGCGCCAAGAAGTTGTCGCTTGACGAGCTGTTGTCGACTAGTGATGTTGTCTCGATTCACTGTCCGTCGAACGAAAGCACCCATCATCTGATTGGTCGTGAACAATTCGAGATGATGAAATCTTCGGCTTTCTTGGTCAACACTGCTCGAGGCCCGATTGTTGATGAGCAGGCTTTGGTTGATGCACTTCGCGCCAAGAAAATTGCCGGGGCGGGTCTGGATGTTTTTGAATTTGAACCCAAAATCAACGAGGGTTTGCTCGATCGTGATGATGTCGTGTTGATACCTCATTTGGGCTCGGCGACCACAGAAACGCGCAACGCAATGGCGACCCTGGCGGCCAACAACGCCGTCGCCATCGCCAATGGTCGGGCGCCTTTGACGCAAGTCGGTTAGTTCTTCGCAATGCGCGGTCTTGGCACCTTGATCAACACCGTCACGGTTTTGTGCGGGGGCATGTTGGGGTTGTTGATCGGCGACAAAATTCCCGAGCGAATTCGACTAATCATCGTCCAAGTCATTGGCTTAACGACACTTGCCATTGGGTTGCGCGATGTGATCGACACCGAAAATATCGTATTTCCACTCGTTGGCATGGTGCTAGGCGCGATCTTGGGCGAAATTTTGCACATCGAAGATCGCTTGGCCAACCTGGGTGAAATGTTGCGTCGCAGATTTGCCAAGAAATCTTCAGAGAGCAAGTTTGTAGATGGCTTTGTAACTGCCACTTTGCTTTTCTGTGTCGGACCCCTGACGATTTTGGGTGCCATAGAAGACGCAAGCGGCAAGACGCCCCAGCTCTACATAATCAAAGGCACCCTAGACGGCTTCATGACCATCATCTTTGCCGCACTATACGGAGTCGGGGCGATTTTCAGTGCAGCAAGTGTTTTTGTTGTACAAGGCTCGCTGACGTTGTTCGGCGCATCTCTTGACTCTTTGCTGACAGAGCGAATGCGAATAGAACTATTCAGCGCCGGAGGCTTGGCCGTCATCGCAATTGGCATCAATCTGTTGGAGATCAAAAAAATTCGACTCGGTTCGCTGTTGCCCGGTCTTGTGATAACGCCGATTTTGGTTCAAATTTTTGCCACGCCAAATGGCATCATCGGCTAAAGACATGTGTGGCAGATTCAATTCGATTTCTAGCGGAAAAGATTTTGCCGCAGCCTATGGTGCAGCGTTCGATGGCATCGAACTGAGACCAAATCACAATGTCGCCCCGACCACCAAAATCTATGCAATGACAAATAACGACACCAAAAAAATTGTTGGTGTCATGAATTGGGGTCTGATACCAAGTTGGTCAAAAGACAAAACACGGGCCGCCAGCATGATCAATGCCCGCAGCGAAACTTTGGGTGAAAAACCCAGTTTCAGAAATTTGCTGACAAAATATCGTTGCGTGATACCGATACAGGGGTTTTACGAGTGGCAAGTTCTGCCAGGTGATTCAAAAAAGCCCAAGAAACAAGCGCACTATATTTCTCGGTCAGACAACGAAGTCATGACTTTGGCAGGTCTATGGACGACGTGGAAAGACAAAGACGATTCGCTTGTCAACACCTGCACGATCATCACGATCGAGGCCACCAACAAACTGGCGGCGATTCATCATCGAATGCCGGTCATTCTCGAACGCGAGTCGATAGATGCGTGGCTTGAACCCAATGTCGAGTTTCCGCAAAGTCTCATGCGCGTGGCACCAGATGAAATCGTCGTCAGCGAGCCGACCAACCGACTTGAAGTTGCGGGGAGGTCAGACCGCCCCGGCAACGCCGGCACTTCGCAACTCGGCGATGATTTTGGTGGCCGCCTGTTCTAGTTCGCCTCGGTCGACATCGGTGCGCGCATTTTCAAACTCGAGATCAGCCATCGAATTGCTGGGTATTACGTGCAAATGACAATGTGGTATTTCATAGCCAGCTATCACGAGGGCGATTCTCTTGCAACCGAACGCCTTGAGAGATGCCTGTCCGATAATTTTGGCGACGTTGAACAAATGCTCGTTGAGCTTTTGGGGTAGGTCTGTCCATTGGTCGATTTCTTGAATCGGCACCACCAAACAATGACCAGTAGTGACCGGGCTGATGGTCATGAACGCAACGCAAAACTCGTCACGATAAACGAAGGTGCCTGGTATCTCTCGATTGATTATTTTCGAAAAGAGGGTAGCCACACAAACAGCGTAGGCGACTCGCCGACTTGTACGCTCTGATCGTGGCAACTGACCGCATTCTCACGGCGCCCAATTTGATAACGCTTGTTCGTCTGTTTTGCTTGCCACTTTTTCTGTGGTTGTTGTTTTCACGTCAAGACAAAGCCGCAGCCGCCTGGTTGCTGGGTGCGCTCGGTGCCACCGATTGGGTTGATGGCTTTGTTGCAAGAAGGTTCAACCAACAAAGCAATTTTGGTGCGATCTTTGATCCGAGCGTTGATCGGGGGCTATTCATCGTCGCGGTCTTGGCGATAAGCATCGATCAGTCGATGCCTCTATGGTTTGGGGTGGCAGTTCTGGTTCGAGAATTTTCGGTTGCCATAGCGATGGTCACTGCAACGGTTTTTGGTATGCAGAGATTTAGCGTCAGCATTTGGGGCAAGCGATACACGTTTTTGTTGATGTTTGCCGTGCCATTGATGTTGTTGGCAGCCGACCAAGGCAGGGGGGCAGATTTAGTTTTGGTGGCTGCTTGGGTCTTTGGGTTGCCGGGAGTCTTTTTGTCTTATTTAACTGCGTTTGCTTATATCCCCGAAATTCGACGAAATCTTCATGCGGGTCGCTTGGCTCGCCGAGGCTAACTTTGAACCATGAAGATTCTTGAAGATCGGCTTTACTCAAAAGATCACGAGTGGGTCAGTCTTTCTGAAAATATCGCGCGGGTTGGCGTTACCGAATACGCTCAGGATGCCCTTGGTGAGGTTGTGTTTGTCAACCTGCCAACTGTTGGCCAAATAGTTGTTGCTGGCTCGACATGTGGCGAAGTTGAAAGTTCAAAAAGCGTTTCAGATATTTACTCGCCACTTTCGGGTTCAATTTCAAAGGCCAACACGAGACTCGTTGAGTTGCCAGGCTTGATAAATTCTGATCCGTATGGTGACGGCTGGATTTTTGAGTTGAAAATCGATTCGCCTTCTGCAGTCGTGGGACAAAACCTCCTGATGGCTTGTGAATATCGACAGTTAATCGAGGGTTGAGACTTCATGGCATACGTGTTTTGTAACAGTTGCGGTCATCGAAACCCTCCGAACTCGAGTTTTTGCTCCTCGTGCGGTGCGGTTTTAGACCTACCAGACGAGCGCACCGTCGTGATCGCCCAGGTCGACCCGATGCAAGATCTGCCA
>CAYOVI010000062.1:0-9580 GCA_964407365.1 uncultured Ferrithrix sp. | reverse complement strand
GCCATCGCCCATGGCTCGACCGCACTTTGTGAGGCGGCTTCAACTACAAGTTTTGGACGTGAGGCACCTAGTTCTTGAAGATCAACAATTGATTGCGCCCCCGCTGGAAGATCATCTTTTGCAATTCTTTGACGAGTTGCGACTGCGACTATTTCAATTTGTTTATCGACTAGTGAGGCCGCTCGGCGACTAACGGCCCCCCAGCCGACAAAGGCGACTCTCATTTGAGCAGACCGCACTGGTCGAACGCTTTTCGGGTGGCGTCGCGCTCTTGTTCGGTCAATTCGAGCAACGGCGCTCGCACCCGACCACCAACTTGACCAAGCAGTTCCAGCCAAAATTTTTGGTGTGCGTGAGGTTTTTCTGGCGGTCGGGTTGAACGAAGCGCTGTGCGCACGGGTGCCAAACTTGCGCTGATCGCGCGTGCCTCTTCGATTTTTCCGGCAAAAGCAGCATCGGTATATTCCCGCATTCGTCGATCGCTGGGTGTTTGCAGAAGGAAAGGTGGCGACGAACATAGATAAAGGCGCCAATTGAGTTCGATGATGTTGTCGAGCCACTCTTGTTCAGATGCCGTACTCACCTGAATTCTGTCTGAGGCCAATCGGGTCAGTTCGACATACATTTCTCTTGGAACGCTGTATTTGATCGCCACAACGGTTTCAAGATCAGCCAGGCGATTGCACAACTGTGGCGACATCAGATAACCACTGTCCGGATGGCTCCACAGGGCTACGCCGATATCAACCGCTTTGGTGATTGTGCTGTAGTAATTCATGAGAGTTTCGTCTTGAGCGGACAAAAAATGAAGTTGAGGTGCATGCACCACGATCCAGTCAGCGCCGACTTTTTGTGCGTGTCGGGCGAGATCAATGACGACGTCTAAATTTGCGTCAGAGCATGACATGATGGTTTGGGCTCTTCCGGCGACGGCCTCCACTGCAATTTCGAAAACTCGTTTGCGTTCATCGACAGACATCGAGAAGGCTTCGCCTTGTTTGCCAGCGATGAACAACCCGTCGATCAGAAGTTCACCAGTCCAGTGTTCGATATTTTTTCGAAACCCTTCTTCATCGATGGCGAGATCATCGTCGAACGGTGTCAGGGCAGCGGCCCAAATTCCTTTCAAATGTTGTCGTGCGTGATCTTTGGCGTTTGTTCGCGAATATTTCATTGGGTTGTTGCTCTCATTCGATTCGCATCGAGTGCGACACGTTCTTGGTCACCATGTAATGGTGAATACCTTCAGAGCCACCTTCGCGACCATAGCCACTTGATTTCACGCCACCAAACGGTGTTTCGGGCAATGAGGCTTCGAGAGTGTTGATCGAAAGGTTTCCAGCCTCGATATTGTCGGTCATCAGATCAATCTCGTCGGCTCGGTTTGAAAAACCGTAAGCGGCGAGCCCGAATTGAACGGAGTTGGCCGCAACAATCGCTGACTCAATGTCGTTGAACGGGTTGACGATAGCCAATGGACCAAAAGGCTCTTCGTTCATCACTCTTGCAGAATTTGGAACGTTGGCAAGCACGGTCGGTTCGAAAAAGAAACCTGCACGGGCAATTCGATTTCCACCGGTCACCAGTTTTGCACCGACCGCAACCGCATCGTTGACGAATGATTCAAGTGCAGAAATTCTGCGGGCATTCGCAAGTGGACCCATAGAAGTTGTTTTAAGTTGACCGTCTCCGACAACGGTTGCGGCCATATCTTTTGACATTTTTTCCAAAAACTCGTCAAAAATATCACGATGAACGAAGAACCTTGTTGGCGATGTGCATACCTGCCCTGCATTGCGAGTCTTGCGATGTGCAGACGCGGTTGCCGCGGCTTGCACGTCTGTATGTTTCGAGACGATTACCGGCGCGTGACCACCTAGTTCCATCAATACTGGTGTCATGTGTTCTGCGGCCATCATCGATAGGTGACGCCCAACCGCAGTTGAACCGGTGAATGCGACCATTCTGGTTGTCTCACTGGGTATGAGGTGTGAAGAAATGAAATTTGGCACGCCAAAGACAAGATTGAGCACGCCCTTTGGCAAGCCGACTTCTTCAAATGCACGTGCAATGTGCAAAGCACCCGCTGGTGTCTCTTCGGCGGCTTTCAAGATGATCGAACAACCTGCCGCCAGTGCTCCGGCAACTTTTCGAGATGGCTGGCTCATCGGAAAATTCCATGGCGAGAATGCAGCCACCGGTCCGATTGGCTGATGATGAACGATGTATCGAATGCCTTGCGCGCTTGGAATCACTCGTCCGTAGGTGCGTAGCGCCTCGCCGGCGTCCCACTCAAAAAACTCTGCGCCACGAATGACCTCGAGTCGAGATTCAGCCAGAGGTTTTCCCTGCTCAAGGGTGATTGCCTGGGCAATCTCGTCTTGTCTTTCGCGCATCACGTGAGCAGCTTGGCGTATAAGTTCTGCTCTTTGGCGCGGAGAAGTTCGACTCCAGATCTTGAAACCTTGCTGTGCTGCCTTGAGTGCATCATCTAGTTCTTTTTTGCCCGCCACTGGCAGGTGACCGATGATTTTTTCGTTCGCAGGATTGACCACCGGCTGTGTTTTATCGGTTGTTCTCCATTCACCGTTGATGAAGAGTCTCAAATCTGGATATTCAGTTTTCATGAGGTGCTCAGTGCATGTGGGTCGGCGAGCGGGTCGAGTTCAGGCAGGGGCTGCAGGCTTTCGACCAAAGCCTCAACGTCGATGGTCGGGTCGGCTAGCACTGCTTCAAGTATCTCGTTTTGATCGGCGGCGCGTTTTCGCGCCTCTGAATAGGGCATGGTTGAAAACATCACCATGTTGTATCGAGGACTTAAGTGTCTCGGAAATCGTCGTTCGAGTTCGAGTGCGAGCGCACGCTTGGCAAGATAGTTCGGGTCAACCACACCTGAACGCATTTCGATGTAATTGTCTAAAGCCATAAAAGCAATCGCGTCGGCATCTGGTTTGCGTTGAAGTTCGTAATCGCCAAAGGCTTTCATGCGATCGTTTGGATTATTTCGAAGGTGATGATCAAGCACCCGCACAGATTCCATCGCCGCATTCATTCCTTGTCCATGAAATGGCACGATCGCATGAGCTGAATCTCCGACCAGCACGGCGACGTCTTTATAACTCCAACCGTCAGCCCAAAGCGTGCCAAGTGAGCCAGTTGGATGGGCCGCGAATTGTTCGTTCAAATCGGGGATCAAGGCCGCCAGATCACTGAATTCGCGCTCAAAGAACTCGGTCGCCCCACCTTTGTCGAGAGCTGCGAGTTGGTCTTGGGGGGCAAACAAGGTGACGGTGAAATTTCCCGACGGGTTGGCAAGTGCAATAACCATTAGTTGCCCGCGCGGCCAAATGTGCAGACCATTTGGGTCGAGTTGGTGCGACCCGTCGCTTGCCGGGGGCAAAGTTAGTTCTTTGTAGTCGTGGTCCAGTCTGTCGTTACGAAATTTGCACGCACCAATATCGCTCATTGCGCGTCGAACCACAGAACCAGCACCATCGGCCGATATGACGAACTCAAAATCTGTTGTGTGGTCGGCAAAGTGCAACTTTCGCTTTTCGAGGTCGATGCTTTCAAGTTGCTGATTGAAACGAATATCGACACGACCTGTTTCCTCGGCAGCATCGAGCAAAATCGCATTCAGGTCTGTGCGTGAAACAGAGTGAATCACCTCATGGCTCTTGTTGCCGTAGGGCTGAACTACAGAATCTGGTTCACCGACTGCGTGAACAATTCTTCCACGCATTGGAATCGTGATTTGATCGACTTTGTCGATCACGCCGATCTCGACCAAGGGCACGATACCCCGTGTCGCCAGTGCAAGGTTGATGGATCGACCAGTCTCAACAACGTTGGTTCGCAGGTCAGCCCGCCGCTCATAAATTGTGACGTCGTAACCCTGGCGCGACAGATAGACACCGGCTAATGCCCCCGCTGGTCCCGCGCCGATGATTGCAACTGCACTCATCGGTTCAACTTATCCATTATGTCCGCGAAAATATTTATGAATTGCTCGATTTCAGCAAACGAGTTATATAGCGGCACGGGTGCTATGCGAATCACGTTGGGTTCTCGCCAATCACAAAAGACTTTTGCACTTGTTAACGCCTCAAAAACTTGTTTTGAGTCCCCGGTTGTAACCCTCAGCGCAAATTGGCAACCGCGTTCTTCGATGCGCGATGGCGTGAGACTCATCACTCTTCCCGCGAGCCTTTCATTTAAGAGACGATCCATGAGAGCTATTTGTTGTTCCGATTTTTTGCGCAACACGCTCATGCCCCCGGCTGCATCAAAAATGTCTAGCGAAGATCGCAACAACGCCATAGGCAAGATCGGCGCATTTGAAAGTTGCCACGACTCGACTGTCGAGATCGGCTCAAATATGTTGGTCATTTTGAATCTTGTTGCAACCGAGGTGCCCCACCAGCCGAGAAACTTTGGCAGGTCTTTGTTTGACACATGACGTTCGTGAACGAAGGCTGCACCAACGCCCCCAGGCCCACTGTTCAAGTATTTGTAAGTGCACCAGACTGCAAAGTCGATGTTCCAGTCGTGCAGTGCGAGTGGAATGTTGCCCGCAGCATGGGCCAGGTCGAGACCGACCATCGCGCCAACCTGATGTCCGGTTTTGGCGATTTCTGCCATCGGCAATACCTGACCAGTGAAATATTGGACACCAGGCAACAAAATGAGTGCCAATTCGTCGCCGTGCTCGGTGATTGTTTGAATGATGTCTTCAGTCCTAAGCGCAGATTCGCCTGGTCGTGGCGCAATTTTCATCAGAGAAGTGGCTGGGTCGAATCCTCGTTCGCGAATTTGAGACTCGACTGCAAAATGATCGGACGGAAATGCATGCTCCTCGATGAGAATCTTGTGTCTTGCCTTCGTGGGGCGATAGAACGACACCATCATCAGGTGAAGGTTTACCGTGAGCGCATTCATCGCAACGACTTCTTTGGGAAGCGCACCCACGAGTCGGGCCAGTTGTTCGGTCAGAAGTTCGTGGTAGTCGCGCCAGGCGAGCCGACCCGTGAAATGTCCCTCGACTCCGAGTTTTGCCCAACGGTCGAGTTCCGTGTTGACATACTCGCGTGCAGCCTTGGGTTGGGCACCGAGTGAATTGCCGACAAAATAGATGCCAGTTGGCAGCTCAAACTGCTCTTTGAACTTGGCAAGCGTGTCGTTTGCGTCGAGTTGCGTTGCCGTTTGGTTAATCACAATCTGGCGTCTTTTCCAGGGTGCATTGTCCCACAGTGGCGACAAGTTCTTGCGAGTTCATCGTTGTGAAACGCGGCAAAAAGAGGTGGCAGATCGCGGTCGATCGCCTGAACCTGCACCTCGACGCGATGCACGAGTTGTGCACATTGGGGGCACGCCCATTCGAATGCATCGAGTTCGCCCGGCAACCGCGCATATTCGACCACTATCCCCACCGAGTTGGGGTCTGGACGTTGCGGTGAATGTCGCAACCTGGGCGGAAGCAGATAAATCTCACCTTCACGAATCGGCATTTTATGTGGGGCTGTGCCATGTTCTGGCCAGATCCAAAGGTCCATGTCGCCCGTCAATTGATAGAAAAACTCTTCGCGCGGGTCGATATGAAAATCGTTCCGTTGATTTCCCCCACCCACAACCATCACAATCATGTCGGCTTCACGCCAAATTTGTTTGTTTGCCACCGGTGGCACAAGTTGGTGTCGATGTTCATCGATCCATTTCTGAAGACTGAATGGTCGGCGATCAACCGAAGCACTTGGGTCGTAGATACTCATGTCATTTTCCTCTTGTCAACTCGTTGAGAGTCCACTTTCCAATTATGGTTTTTTCGTCAAGTAGATCGTAGGGAAGATCAAAGTGGTCGCGCTTGGCAACCACGACTTGTTCTACATCGTTGATTTTTGGCACTAGGTGTGCCTGGAGGTGTTTTGCGAACTCAAAATTTTGCCGAATAAATTCTGGAGGGTCATACTCTGCTGCAGCACAAAACACCTTGGCTTTGCCATAGTCAGGTTTTAAGAACAGTGGGCTGAGGGCAGTGGCCTTTGCTTCATCGAGTCTCAGCGCCTCATTGGTCGGGGTGACCACGAGCGGTCGCAGGTCGTAGATGCCAGAGAGCAAAACATATGCATCCACTATCTTTTTCAAGTTTTCATCGCCAGCACACATTGCCGCCAGATGGGCCCCAGCACTGCAGCCTGCTACGACGACTCGCGACGACGACAGCCGCTTCGAAATTTCTACAATCGCCACGACGCATTCTTTGATCATTTGATCAATCGTTGCGTGTGGCGCCAACGTATATTCGACGGCGAATAGCGAAACCCCATGGCGTTGTGCGTCTTTGGCAATAAACAACGAATCAGCAGCCGAGAGTTGTTGCCAGTAGCCACCGTGAATATATACAAGTAGTGGTCGGTCGGCATCTAGCAAATAGACCGGGTCTACTTTCGAAGAAAGATGGGCATAGTCGGCGAGATATTCGTCTAGGGGTTTGCGTGCAAATTGCGATGGCGAATATTGGCGATCTACTTCTTCAAAAGAGGCCCGACGCCAGTCAAATTCGTGCGCGCTTGACATAGGTTTACCGAATCACCTTATGGCTCTCAATGATTTGTCGGCTAATTTTTGCCGTTGAGAGCGACCGAACAAAGTAGTAGTCTTTAAAGCCCTCGTTTCAAATCGGGGCTATAGCTCAGTTGGTTAGAGCGCATCCCTGATAAGGATGAGGTCGTTGGTTCGACTCCAATTAGCCCCACAACAGAATCAAGAGTTTGTGCCAAAAGTTGCTCCCAAACATTTGGACTAAGTCCAAAACAATTGCTATCTTTAAACCGTGTCTTACGACCCTCTAACGACGCTGCGAGAGCACAACATGCCTGTCACCGAACAGCGACTCGCGGTTTTGCGTGCAGTCGACGGCAACCCTCACGCACCAGCAGAGCAAATCGTGACGGTAGTCAAAAAAGATCTTGGTTCAATTTCAAAACAATCGGTTTACGACACTCTCTCAACAATGGTCGATCGCGGTGTATTGCGCAAGATTCAACCTTTGGGTTCTGTGGCGCTCTACGAAAATCGCGTAGGCGACAATCATCATCATGTGATTTGTCGTTCATGCGGAGCGGTCGGCGATGTAGATTGCGCCGTTGGCTATCGACCGTGTTTATCGGCTTCTCACACCCATGGTTTCATCATTGACGAAGCCGACGTTTCTTATTGGGGTCTTTGCGCAAGTTGCGCCAAAGATCGCAAGCAGAGTAAGAAGAAAGCAATTAGCAAGAAAATCAACAACAAAATAAAACCCCTAGCAAAAAAAGGAAAATCAAAATGACCGACCTACAAAAGCCAGCATCTGAAACCACAGCCAAGTGCCCGTTCACAGGCTCGGTGACCGACAACAAGATGGCTCCAACCAACAAAGAGTGGTGGCCGAATCAACTCAACATCAAGGTGTTGCACAACAATCCGAAAGTTGGCGACCCGATGGACCCCAACTTTGACTATGCCAAAGAGTTCGCCAAGCTCAATCTCAGTGCCGTAGTTGCTGATCTGAAAAAACTGATGACCAACTCACAAGAGTGGTGGCCGGCCGACTATGGCCATTACGGTCCGTTTTTTATTCGCATGACATGGCACGCAGCCGGCACATATCGAATCAGCGATGGTCGTGGTGGTGCAGGCACGGGCATGCACCGTTTCGCACCGACCAACTCGTGGCCAGACAACGCCAACCTTGACAAGGCGCGTCGTCTACTTTGGCCGATCAAACAAAAATATGGCAAGTCGTTGTCGTGGGCAGACTTGTTTGTGTTGACGGGCAACGTCGCACTCGAGTCAATGGGTTTCCCAACCTTCGGCTTTGGTGGCGGTCGCGCAGATGTTTATGAACCAGACGACACCTATTGGGGCGCAGAGACCACATGGTTGGGCGACAAGCGCTACTCAGGTGATCGTGAACTAGACAACCCACTTGGTGCAGTGCAAATGGGACTGATCTATGTCAACCCGCAAGGCCCGAACGGAAACCCAGACCCACTTGCATCGGCACGAGATATTCGTGAAACGTTTGCCCGCATGGCGATGAACGACGAAGAAACAGTCGCACTCACTGCAGGTGGTCACACTTTCGGCAAGATGCATGGTGCTGGCAACCCCGACATTTATGTCGGTCGCGAGCCAGAAGGTGCGCCGATTCAAGAACAGGGTCTTGGCTGGCGCAACTCGATGGGCACCGGCAAAGGTGTCGACACGATCACGAGTGGCATTGAAGGTGCTTGGACGATTCACCCAACACGTTGGGACGGTGAATATTTCCAGATCTTGCTCGACAATGAGTGGGAACTGACAAAGAGCCCAGCAGGCGCTCACCAGTGGGTGCCCAAGAACGGCGCACTCAAAGTCGTTCCAGACGCACATGATCCGTCGCGCACTCACCAACCAGTGATGACAACTGCCGACATGGCACTGAAGATGGACCCTGCTTACGCAAAAATCTCGAAGCGATTCCGTGAGAATCATGACGAGTTCACAGATGCGTTCGCACGTGCTTGGTTCAAACTCACGCACCGCGACATGGGACCAAAAGTTCGTTATTTGGGCAAATTGACGCCAAAAGAAGAACTCATCTGGCAAGATCCGGTGCCAAAAGCGACGGGCAAGCGCTTGTCGTCAACTGACATCAAGAATCTGAAGCGTCGCGTGTTGAAGTCTGGCTTGAGTGTTTCGCAATTGGTGAAAACCGCTTGGGCTTCGGCATCCACATTCCGTGGCACAGACAAACGCGGTGGCGCCAATGGTGCTCGGGTTCGTTTGGCCCCTCAAATCAACTGGGAAGTCAACGAACCTGCCGAACTGCAAAAGGCGCTTAAGGCCCTCGAAAAAGTTCGCGATGCATTCAACGCCAGCAACAAAAAAGGTGCTCAAGTATCGATGGCCGATCTCATCGTGCTCGCCGGTTGTGCAGCGGTTGAAAAAGCCGCAGCAGATGCCGGTGTCAAAATTGAGGTGCCGTTCCGTGGTGGTCGCACAGATGCAACCGCCGAACAGACCGATGCCGCATCGTTTGCCGTGCTCGAACCAACATTCGATGCATTCCGCAACTACGTGCGCCCAGGACACGTAGCCACAACAGAGCAGTTGTTGCTCGAAAAAGCTGCGTTGCTCAACTTGAGCGCACCAGAAATGACGGTGTTGATTGGTGGCATGCGTGGTTTGGGTGCCAACTTTGGTGGTACCAAGCACGGAGTATTCACCACCAAACGTGGTGTTCTGAGCAACGAGTGGTTCGCCAATTTGTTGGATATGGGCACCGAGTGGACACCCACCGACAAGACCGAAGAGACTTTTGTTGGTCGCAACCGCAAGACCGGGAAAGAGCGCTTTACTGCCACTCGTGCAGATCTAGTGTTCGGTTCCAACTCGCAGTTGCGAGCCATTGCCGAGGTCTATGCATCTAGCGATGCTCGCACCAAGTTCGTGCGCGACTTCGTAGCAGCGTGGGTCAAAGTCATGGAGTCTGATCGCTTCGATCTCAAAAAATAAGCAGTTACATCGACGTCGCGGGTGTCGCACGCCCTCATGCAGG
>CAYOVI010000061.1:0-9719 GCA_964407365.1 uncultured Ferrithrix sp. | reverse complement strand
GGCGGATTATTTATAGCATCAACCCTGCAATCGGCTCGCAAAGGTCGCCCAAGTTCGAAATAATCAAACGTTCAAAATATCCACCTATCAAAACGGAGAGTCATGGCTAAAAAAAAGCAAGGCAAGAAGACTTCTAAAAAGACAGTCAAGAAATCTGTCAAGAAAAAGACCTCAAAGAAGAAATCTGGTGCGACTGTAACTTTGGGAGGCAACCCTGTTTCAGTTGGTGGAAAACTGCCCGCAAGAGGCAAGTCTCTGCCGAAGTTCTCGCTGACAACCAGCGCGCTTCAAGAAATCAGCAACAAAGATGTCGCCGGCAAACGCGTGATTTTCAACATCTTTCCGAGCATTGATACCCCGACTTGCGCAACAAGCACGCGCAAGTTCAATGAAATTGCCGCAAGCTTGCAGAACACCGAAATTATTTGTGTCTCTGCAGATTTGCCGTTTGCCCAAGGTCGATTTTGTGGCGCTGAGGGCATCAGCAATGTCAAGACCGCATCGTCTTTTCGCTCGAACTTTGGTTCGACATTCGGTGTCAATTTGACTAGCGGGGTTCTCAAGGGCGTCTTGGCACGAGCGGTCGTAGTTGCCGACGAAAAAGGAAAGGTTTTGCACACCGAACTCGTAGGTGAAATCGCCAACGAACCTAATTACGACGCGGCGATCAACTCTCTGCGCTAAACACGCCAGGGCCCAGCCCTTTTGGTGAAAATTAAATTCCGAGAAATTTGTCCAGACCAAGGGTGAAACCCTTGTGCTCAGAAATTTTTTTGCATGCCAGGACAACTCCTGGCATAAAACTCGCCCTGTCGATCGTGTCATGGCGAATTGTCAACGTTTGACCCTGCGTGCCGAGCACGACTTCTTGGTTGGCAACGACACCTCTCATGCGCACCGCATGAATCGGTATGTCACCTGCACCCTTTGCACCACGAGCACCAGAAATTGCTTCGTGACTTGTCGGGTCTTTGGCCCAAGTGTTGCTGGCCTCGGCCATGCGTCTGGCTGTGGCAATTGCCGTGCCCGATGGCGAATCAGCTTTGCCATCATGGTGAATTTCGATTATCTCAGCAGAGTCGAAAAACGGCGCGGCAATTTCGGCGAACCTCATCATCAATACAGCCCCGATTGCAAAGTTGGGGGCGACGATGCAATTGCTCGAAGAAAACATTTTTTTGAATTCGTCAATATCGCTTTCGCTAAAACCCGTCGTTCCGACAACGGCATGAATGTTGTGCATCGCCAACCAGGGCAAACTCACGCGAGAGGCAGCCGCAACTGTGAAATCGACGGCAACTTCAACTTTGGCCTCTGCAAGAGCGCGCAGTTCTGACGAAACCACAATGCCATTAACAACAGATCCGGCCGACGCGGTGTCGACTGCAGCGACAAGCTCCAATGATTTGTCTGCCGCAACAGCCGCACAGACCGTTGCACCCATTCGACCGGCAGCACCAATGACACCGACGCGAATTGGCATGTTAGCCAAGGTCTCCAAGTTCGTTGCGCAAGTCGCGGTCAAACTCGTCTTCGAAACTCACACTGACTGCATCTGATTGGCTGGCACGACCGTCACGGTCATTTGAGCGCGGGCGGTCATTGCGTGAACCACGATCATTGCGTCGGCCGCGGTCGTTCGAACGTGGGCCACGATCATTGCGATCATTGCGCCGACTGCGATCATTGCGCGGTGCACGATCTGAGCCCCGGTCTTGGCCGCCCGAGGCCGAACCCTTGATGACCTCGCCATCGGGCCCGATCAGGCTGAGACTCACTTTGCCACGGTCATCAATGTCGTCCACGCGAACCTGCACCTCGTCGCCGATATTCAAAACATCTTCGACTCGTGCCACTCTTTGTCCATTGCCCAATTTCGAGATATGCACCAAACCGTCACGACCGGGCAAAATGTTCACGAAGGCACCGAACGCCGCGGTATTGACGACTCGACCCGTATAAACGGCACCGAGTTCGGCAGTTGGCGGATCAACAATTGCCAAGATACGCGACTTGGCATCTTCGACTTTTGAATTGTCTGGCGAACCAATTGTGATGATGCCAGTTGCGCCGTCGTCAGAGACGTTTATCTCTGCGCCTGTCTCTTGTTGAATCGTGTTGATTACTTTGCCCTTGGGTCCGATCACTTCGCCCACCTTGTCGAGCGGAATGGTGAAAGTGACTATCTTTGGCGCGCTCTCATTGACAGTTGGTCGTGGCGCGCTGATCGCCGAATTCATCACACCGAGAATCTTCAACCGAGCTTCTTTGGCCTGCTGCAACGCCTTTGCCAAAACATCACTCGGGATGCCCTCGATTTTTGTGTCGAGTTGCAACGCAGTGACTGCGTCTGCGGTGCCGGCGACTTTGAAGTCCATGTCGCCAAATGCGTCTTCAGCACCGAGAATATCGGTTAACGCGGTGTACTTGCCTTGGTCGAAAATTAGACCCATAGCGATGCCCGCAACTGGTGCGACGATCGGCACGCCAGCATCCATCAGCGAAAGGCTCGACGCACAAACCGAAGCCATTGAAGTCGAGCCGTTCGACGACAAAACCTCGCTGACAAGTCGCAGTGTGTAGGCAAACTCTTCTTGACTAGGCACCACCGGAAACAAAGCACGCTCGGCAAGCGCACCATGTCCGATTTCGCGGCGCTTGGGCGTGCCCACTCGGCCGGTCTCACCGTTTGCCCACGGAGCCATGTTGTAGTCATGCATGTAGCGCTTTGTGGTCTCGGGCGTGATCGAATCGATCATCTGATTCATCTTTGGCATCGCCATCGTCAACACGTTGAGCACTTGGGTCTCGCCTCGTTGAAACAGTCCGGTGCCGTGCGCAGTTGGAATCAAGCCAACCTCAGCAGAGATTGGTCGCAGATCGGCTGGCCCCCGCCCGTCGATGCGCACGCCCTCTTCTATGACACGCTTACGAACAAGCTTTTTGGTCAACGAGCGAACCGCTTCTTTGATCTGCTTTTCTTGACCTGCAAATTTGCCCGGCGCCTCTGGTGAGCCGACAAGCTCGGCCACCGTTTGTGCCGTTGCATCATCGATTGCCGAGTTGCGATCACTCTTTAAGGCGATGCGAATCGCAGGTTGAAGCTTGGCTGTCGCAACTTTTTCGACTTCGGCGAACAACTCGTCGGTGTAGTCGAGCACGGGTGTGTATTTGAGCGGCTCAATCGGACCGCGAGTCGCTATGACACTCGCGACGAGTTGACGCTGCAGTTTTATCGACTCTTTGATGAACTGCTTCGATGCCTCGAGACCGCTGGCGATCACCTCTTCGGTGACTTTCGGCGAACCCTGGGCATAAAAAGTGAAACTCTTTTCTGTGCCACCCGCCTCCACCATCATCACGGCAACGTCACCGTTGTCGAGTTCACGTCCGGCTACAACCAATTCAAAAGTCGATTGCTCGCCCTCTTCAAAAGTCGGATGAGCAATCCAGTTGCCGTCTTGACTGAAAGCCAAACGAACAGCACCGACTGGCCCCTCAAATGGAATGCCCGAAATCATGAACGACGCAGAAGCGGCATTGATCGCCAAGACATCGTGCGGATTGGTCTGGTCTGCACCGATAACGGTGATCACGACTTGGGTTTCATTGCGGTAGCCGTCTGGAAACGCAGGGCGCAACGGTCGATCTGTCAAACGGCAGGTCAAGATTGCTTGCTGGCTAGGTCGGCCTTCTCGACGAAAGAACGAACCCGGAATTTTTCCGGCTGCATATGCTCGCTCTTCGACATCTACGGTCAACGGAAAAAAATCGATTCCATCTCGAACACTCTTGGCGGCGTTTGCCGTGGCCAAAACCGTAGTCTTGCCAATTTTGGCTATAACCGCGCCCTGCGATTGCAGAGCAAATTTTCCCGTCTCAAATGAGAGAGTTTTGTCGGTGCCTGAAATGACACCACTTACTGAAATGGCCTCGGCCATGATTATTCCTTTCGCGTCTGAGTCGCTTTTGTGCGAATCTTCAGACCTTGTACCGAACGTATTTTCGGTTATTTTTTTGTTTTTGTTTATTGTTTAAATTTGAAATTCGATCAACGACGCAAGTCCAGCGAATCGAGAAGTTTTCGATATTTCTCGATGTCGTTCTTTCGCACGTAGTCAAGCATTCGACGACGACGACCAACCAACATCAACAAACCCCGACGTGAGTGGTGGTCTTTGACGTGACTCTTCAAATGCTCGGTGAGGCTGTTGATTCGCTCGGTGAGAAGTGCAATTTGGACCTCAGGTGAACCCGAGTCTTTTTCGTGCTGCCCATGTTTTTTGATGACGTCTTTTGTTGGACTAATCGCCATTTCTTTTTGCCTTTCGAATTCTCTCCGTCTGGCGCTGCACCCACAGAGCCACGAGAGATATGGTCGCCTCAACCTTGTGGTTGTTGGCATCTCACCAGAGGTTTAAGCCCTAGTAGACCCATTCAATCTAGGGGCGTTTGGCACCTAAACCACCCACGCACATCATCGACACTATAAGTAGTCTCAAATAGCGTGTTCACTGGCATCGTAGAAGAACTTGGCAAAGTCGCCGATTTGCGTGGTTCTCGTCTGACAATAGCCGCTCACACGGTGTTGCAGGGCTCGAAAGTTGGCTCGTCAATCGCCGTCAACGGGTGCTGTTTGACCGTCGTTTCGATAGACGCAAACACATGGTCCACAGATGTGAGTGCCGAGACTTTTTCGCGCACGAATCTCGGTGCTCTGAGCGTGGGCGACGTGGTCAATCTCGAGCGACCATTGGCTCTCGGAGATCGCCTGGGTGGACATTTGGTACTCGGACATGTCGACGCAGTTGGCGAAATTGTCGAGCCTTCTCCGAATCTCGTGGTGAAGATTCCCAGTGAGCTAATGCATTTGATCGTCGAGAAAGGTTCTGTCACCGTTGATGGCATAAGCCTCACGGCTTTCAACTTGACCCACGACACATTTACCGTCGCGGTGATTCCGCATACGGCTAACGCAACGACTCTTGGGTTGCGCAAACTTCGCGACAAAGTGAACATAGAAATGGACATGCTGGCAAAACACATCGAACGCATTAACCCACCCAAAAAGAAATGGTGGCGACGATGAACGATATGACTGGCAAAAAGAATTTGGCTGAATTGCGGCAAAACATCGACGCGATCGATGAAGCGATTGTCAATTTGTTGGCCGAGCGAATGGCGGTCTGCAAGCAAGTTGCCTCGGTCAAAGCTGAAACCGCAAAGCCAGTTATGCAACCCGATCGAGTGCGAGAAGTTTTGAATTTGCGCCGACAGTGGTCAATCGACAAAGATGTCGACCCTGATTTCACAGAGCAATTATTTCGAATTTTGCTCGCCGAAACTCACCGCATCGAAATTGCTGAGGTCAGAACTGAACCTGCGCCGAACAAAAACGCAGATTCATTGCGTAGTGCACTCGACACGGTTGCATGCCGCATCGACCATGTTGTCGTCGCTGTGGCCAATCTGAAAGCCGCAATCGACTTTTTGACTTCGCTCGGCTTCAAGACTTCACCAACACAAGACGAGGCGATTTTCATCGCAGACGCGGGTGGCGTGTCGGTCGTGCTGGTCGGCCCTGGCGACCCGGGTGTTGATGCCCACCTTGCGACACATGGGTCAGGGGTACAACACATTGCTATCGAGGTTCTCAATGCGGGCTTTGTGCAGCAAGCCCTCGCCAAAGCCAACGTGCCGTTGCTCACCGACGTGATCATTGACGCCGACGGACATGAACAGGTTTTCACCGTGCTTGATCCATCCACTGGTGTTCAGTTAGGTTTCATCTCTCGCACGGGCCATCGCGTGCCGATATCGGGTCAAAACGTACGCTCGTTGTTTCGCGCACTTGCCAATCCGAAAAAATAATCCGATCACTTGATGGGCTTGCTCCGAGGCCTTCTCGGCGCTACGGTTGAGATTGCTAGACAAATTCAAATATCTTTGCCCCTCTAACACGGCAAAGAAATTGGTCGAGCGCTCTCAACATAGTTTCATTTAATCCAACCGGAGTCACAATGTCTGAGAGTCGCCGCGCATCGTCTTCACCACTGGTCACCCAGTCGGCGGCCGAATTGATGTTGCAAGCTAAAAAAATAAGAGATGCGGCATTTGGCACGCGAATCACTTTTTCGCCGAAGGTATTTATTCCTTTGACGATGCTTTGTCGCGACAGATGTGGCTATTGCACCTTTGCCCAGCCGCCCGCACGCCTCGAAAACCCGTTCTTGACATCGGAGCAAGTTCTTGAAATCGCTCGAAGTGGCGCCAAGTCCGGTTGCCACGAGGCTCTGTTCACCTTGGGCGAAAGACCCGAATTGCGTTACGCGACTGCCCGTGAGTGGCTGAAGCAAAATCACTATGACTCAACAATTCATTATTTGCATGACATGGCCGCACTGGTGCTGAATGAAACTGGTCTGTTGCCACATGCAAATGCAGGTGCGCTATATCGCGACGAGTTGTCGATGCTGCGCCGAGTCGCACCATCGCAAGGCATGATGCTTGAAACTTTGCGCACCGATTTAGATTGCCACCAGGCGGCGCCCGATAAAGAGCCAAGGCGCCGTCTCGACACACTCGACTTTGCCGGCGATCTGAAAATCGCATTTACAACCGGCATCTTGGTCGGCATCGGTGAAACTCGCCAAGATCGCATCGACGCACTCGAAGCGATCGCCGAATCTCACCACAAGCACCGACATATTCAAGAAGTAATAGTGCAAAACTTCTTGCCGAAACCGCTGACGATAATGCAGCGCGAAAAGCCATGCCCGCAAGACGAATATCTGTGGTCGATTGCCGCGGCGCGAATAATCTTGCCGCCCGAAATTCATCTTCAAGCGCCGCCAAATTTAAGCGACGATTTTGGCGTCTTGTTAGATGCCGGCATCGACGACTGGGGTGGGGTTTCACCGGTGACCGCCGATCACGTCAACCCAGAGCGGCCTTGGCCGTCGCTAGACAAACTTCATGAAGCCACACAGCGCCGAGAAAAAGTTCTGGCACCACGTTTGACGATTTACCCCGAGTTTGCAACGGCCGGGCAAACCTGGCTTGACGAATCGCTGATATTCAAGGTTCTCGACCGCAGCGACGCCGAGGGTCTCGGCCGCGATGACCCGGGTCAAGTTTGGCCCGAAAAGGTAACTGCTGCCGATGTAGTTCAAGATGGTGCAGAAGTTGTTTTGGTCGGACATCGTTCGACCCAGTGGTATTCGGGCGCCAATAACGCCCCGCCGGTCTTGATTGGCAGACGAATTGAAAACAAGTTGATATCCGGACCGATATCCGAAATTTTGCGGGGTGTTGAACTGCAACAAGAAGTTGGTCAAGACGAAATCGTCACGATGTTCGGCGCGCGAGGTGCAGAAGTATCTGCTTTAGCGCAGCTTGCCGACAATTTGCGCCAGCAAGCCGTCGGTGACGTCGTGACCTGGGTTCACAATCGCAATATCAACTACACAAACGTGTGCACTTTCAAATGCAAATTCTGTGGCTTTTCAAAGGGTCCTCTCAGCCTGAACCTACGCGGCACGCCTTATCTTTTGACCCTCGACGACATCGCCGCTCGGGCAACTCAAGCCTGGCAACTTGGCGCAACGGAGGTAACCCTGCAAGGTGGCATACATCCGGATTTCGATGGCGATTATTACATCGATGTGACGCGAGCCGTAAAAGATGCCGTGCCCGAAATGCACATTCACGGATTCACCGCCCTCGAGGTAACAGAGGGCGCACGTAGGTTGAATCAACCACTTCATGAATATGTCTTGCGTCTCAAAGACGCGGGCTTGGCTTCTCTTCCTGGCACGGCTGCTGAAATTTTGGACGACGAGGTTCGCGCAATCATCTGCCCTGACAAGATAAATTCAGAAGAGTGGCTCGAGTGTCATCGAGTGGCACACAAAGCTGGCCTGCGCTCAAACATCACGATAATGTTCGGTTCAGTCGAGCACCCTCGAAGTTGGGCCAAGCACATCGTGCGCACACGCGAACTGCAAAAAGAAACCGGCGGATTCACTGAATTCGTCGGCTTGCCTTTCGTGCACATGGCATCGCCGATCTATTTGCAACGCAAGTCGCGACGAGGTCCGACTTTCAGAGAAACGCTCTTGATGCATTCGATCGCCCGCATCGCCTATCACGGCTTGATCGACAACATTCAAGTTTCATGGACAAAGATCGGCCTGGCAGGGGCAGCCCAATTGCTGCAGGCGGGCTGTAATGACCTCGGTGGCACCCTGATGGACGAAAATATTTCACGTGCGGCTGGTGCAAGCCATGGTCAAGAAATGACCGAAGAGTCTTTTAGGTCGATCACAAGGCCGCTTGGTCGCACTTTGCGCCAACGCACAACGCTATATGAGATGAGCCCCTGCTAGATCTTTGAAACTGCACGAGCCTGTTCGATGTCGTGCTTCAGCTGCATCTTCAAGGCGTCGATATTTTCGAACTTGCGCTCGCCGCGCAAAAAATGTGAGAACGAGACACGAACCCTCTCGCCATAGAGGTCGCCATCAAAGTCGAGCAGGTGGGCCTCTAACAACGAATGATCGGCGTGTTCATAAAAGGTTGGGCGTCGACCCAAGTTGATCGCACAAACATGTATGTTGCCGGTTTCACGCGTCAAACTGCCCGCATAAACGCCGTCAGCCGGAATGCAAATTGCCTTGGGTACCTCGATGTTTGCCGTCGGAAAACCGATCGTTCGACCGCGCTGGTCACCTCGCACCACTTTGCCCTGAACCGCGAAATTATGGCCCAAGAGATGCGTTGCCAGTTCAACTTGACCTCCGGCAAGTGCGCGACGAATCGCGGTGCTACTTACCGGTTCATCAACCCCGTCATTTCGAGCAACCAGTTCGATGGGCACGACGTCAAAGTCGAATTTTGGACCCAGCTCTCGCAACAAAGCCACGTTGCCGCCCCGCTTATGACCGAAGTGAAAATCTTCGCCAATTATCACGCGTCTGGCTCGAAGACCGTCTACCAAAACGCGCTTGACAAAATCGGTCGGGGTTTCACGACTCGAGTTTTCATCAAACTTGACTATGCATGTCGCATCGACGCCGGTCTTTGACAACAACTCAAGTTTGAGCTCAAGATCCGTCAACAGCAAAGGCGCCGACGCGGGCCGAACGATGCTTGCCGGGTGACGATCAAAAGTGACCACCACACTGCGGGCATCGAGCAGCTGGGCTTGCTGACAAACCTGGCCGATCACGGCCTGGTGACCACGATGCACCCCGTCGTATGCACCGATTGTGACAACACTGCGCTGATTTGACGAATTTTGACCAAAATCAAAAGTCGTGTCGCTTACAACTTGCATCGTTTTCACGATACTGCGTGCGCCATTACGACACTTGGTTTGGCTCGACCAGACCCACTCGATTCATAAATTGCAAGCAACGCTTCGTTGCTGTCAACCAAAACCCATGGGCCGAGCCCAGGTAGTTTTTCAATTTCTCGACCGTGCTTGATCATTGTCTGCATTGTTTCATCAGCCACGACTCGATTCATGGTGCGCACCGCCGTAATTGGTGGATGCAAAACTGCTTCATCCAACTTTGAGCACTCGGCCTGAGAAAAGTCGGCAACCGCCGTGCGACGCAAGTTGCGCAGGTGCGCAGAGCCACCGAGTGCTCGGCCCAAGTCATCGGCCAGCGACCTTATATATGTGCCCGAACTGCATCGCACCTCAATATTCACCA
>CAYOVI010000060.1:0-9763 GCA_964407365.1 uncultured Ferrithrix sp. | reverse complement strand
CATATCGCTCGTCTTGCATGCGAACCAAAAGAATCTCGATCGGCACATTTAACGGACCGGAGAGTCTTTGGGCCAATGCCAGGCGCTCGGCTGGCTTGCGCACGACATCTCGGTCAATAGTCACCACCAGCGTTCGCTTGTTGTCGGCCATCACGCGGCCTGCTGAGTCGAAAATTCTGCCCCGCTCAGGCAGCAACTTAATCGTGCGAGAACGGACTTTGACGATTACTTCTTCAACGCTGCGAGAACCTACTGCCTGCAAAAACCACATTCGTGTCGAAAGCGCACCAAGCAAAACGATCGCAATAACACCAAGGGCAACCAATCGCTTTGGTACGCCCTCAGATTTTTGCATCGACATCAAATTGACACTTTTCGTTCAGCCAGAGTCCAGCGACAAACCACTATTGCAAGTGGTGAGAGTGCCAAATTGAAAAGCGCGACAACTATTGCAACTTTTATGATTCGTGGTTGCAACCACCCGTCGAGTCCAACAACTGCTTGTGCAAGTGGAAAATATATCTCTCCGAGCAGCGAAACAAGACCGACTGCAATCAATCTCATCCACCAAGTTGGCTCGCGAAAAAAATAAACCAATAATCCCGAAGTTGCACCGACAAGACCAAATGTCAAACTTGTCAAACCAATTGGTGACGACAAAATAAAGTCGTACATCATGCCGGCGATGAGACCGGTCAATGCACCTGTCGCTACCCCATTAAGCGCACCTGAAACGACCACAAAGAGCAACATCACCTGTACTGCCACCCCAAAGGGTCGAAGTTCGGCGAACAGCGTCGTTTGCAGCGACAAAACAAACAACAAGACGAGCACAAGACGAGTCCAGCGACTTGACATGATCGTCAAGAATCGACTCACGGCGTCACTTTCTCAGTTATTGGTTGATATAGCAAAACTCTCAAAAACGACAAGTTCGTAAGATCTGCGACCAATTCAACTTCTAGAAGCGGGCCGCTAGAACCCAATCTTTCAACCACGCGAGAAACTCTGCCAACCAAAATGTCTGGGGGCGACAAACTTCGCGAGCCACCGGCCGTCACGATAGGCACGCCTGCTTGAATGTCGCCAAATCTCACGGCATTGCTAATGAAACGAACGGTTGGTTGTCTCGACGGACCACGACCCTCGATTACGCCCGTCTCTCGAATTGCCAAGTCGCTGGCAGGCGGCACGGTGATCGATGAAACACCCGAAGGGGCCGCTGGGAGCGTGGTAACCGATGGCGTAAAGCCGGCAATTGTCGTCGTGGTGGTCGTGGTTGTCGTTGTCGGCTCAGCCGAATTTTGGGTCGGATCTTGCTCTACGGGCACGACCGGCGACGGCACTGCCGAGTTGCTCTTGGCGATCGTTGTCGTGGTTGTCTGTCGTGGAGAATTAATTACCTTGATCGACAACGCGAAGTCAGGGTCGGTCACCAACATTACGACTGCACGATCACCGAAGACCTTGGTGATCTTGCCGACAAGACCGGCGGCATTCAACACCGGCATGCCAACTCGAATGCCACTATCGCTCCCCTGGTTGATTTCTATGGTCTGTGAAAAGTTGGTTGGCGAATCACCAATCACCTGGGCCGTCACGGCATTGATGCCTGCCAAAGTTGGCAAACCATTAAGAGCGAGAAGTTCTTGGGCCAAACGGACCGAAGCGGCGGCGGCAATAGTGGCACCCTCTTGTTGTGCAACTCGTTCGCGCAAACGGTCATTTTCGTCGAGAACATCGTTGTAGTCAAAGATGCCATGCCATGCATTGCTGATTGGTCTAGTCACCACACGAGTCGTGCTCTCGACTGGGCGGAAAAATGTCGCAAACAACGATCGAAGCCCCGAAGTGGCCGAAGAATTTTGTAAATCGAGAGTAATCAAGATGATCGAAGTGAGCACCAGCAAGATGATTGCCCTTCTTCGAGTCGATTGAGCCGCTGCCACTAGTTACAAATCGTTTCTATGAAAACTCGTTTTGAATCGTCAAGCCTTTGATCAGGTCGATATTTTCAAGACTCATTCCCGCACCCAATACAACCGCAAGCAGAGGTTCAGGTGCGATATAGGCCTGAATGCCCGTTTCGTGCGTGACGCGTTCAGTCAAACCAGCCAGCAACGAACCACCTCCGGCCATCACCAGACCATTGCTTATCACGTCAGCGGCAAGTTCAGGTGGTGTGCGCTCGAGTGTTTTCTTGATTGCATCAATGATCTTCAAAACAGATTCGTCTAAAGTTTCACGAACTTGTTGAGTCGTGATCTCTTGGGTGCGAGGCAAGCCCGTTTTCGTGTCGCGTCCACCGATATCACCGACAATTTCTTGGGTGAGCGGCCAAGCCGAACCAAGTTGAATCTTGACTTCTTCTGCCGTGTTGACGCCGATGTCTAGGTCAAAATCATCTTTAAACTTGGCAACAATCACATCATTGAGTTCGTCTCCTCCGACCTTTACCGAGACGGCCGTAACTATGCCACCAAGAGAAATTACGGCAACTTCTGTCGTGCCACCACCGATATCAACAATGAGATTCGCACTCGGTTCATGAACTGGTAGCCCGGCACCAATGGCTGCAGCCATTGGCTCTTCGATGATGAAAACCGGCCGTCTGGCACCAGCAAACTCTGCTGCATCTTGCACAGCACGACGCTCGACCCCGGTAACCTCGGACGGCACGGCCACAATCACTCGGGGTTTGCTCCAGCGACTAGTCGAAACTCGTTGCAGAAATTGTTTCAACATTTGTTCGCAAACATCAAAATCGGCTATCACACCCTCTTTCAACGGACGAACAAGTCGAATGTTGCGTGGGGTACGGCCATACATTCGTTTTGCCTCGTGACCGACTGCAACGACTTGACCGCTTCGCACATCGACGGCGACCATCGACGGCTCGTTGAGCACGAGACCTTGACCTTTGACATAGATCAAGGTGTTCGCCGTGCCTAGGTCGACGGCGATATCACGACCCATCGAGAGAGGGTTGCCTCCCGCCATTGTTACGAAATTTTCTTCGAAAGACCCGGAAAGAAAATGTCAAGCTCCCGAGTTGCCGACGCCGCAGAGTCACTGCCATGCACCAAGTTTTCAGTAAAAATCGTGCCGAGGTCACCGCGAATGGTGCCCGGTGCTGCCGATCGGGGGTTGGTGGCACCCATCATCGAGCGAACGATCTCCCAAGTATCTTCTGGTCCTTCGAGTGCCAAAGCCACGACTGGGCCACGCGACATGAAAGCGACTAGATCTGCGTAGAAGCCCTTGCCTTTGTGCTCTTCGTAGTGTCGCCCCAGGGTGGCAGCATCGAGTTTGCGCAACTCCATGGCGACTATTTTGAGACCTTTTGCCTCAAATCGGCCAAGAATTTCGCCCACGAGATTTCTTTCGACGGCATCTGGTTTCAACAATACGAGAGTGCGATTTGACATATCTTTAGGCTAAAGGTTTCTCACCCACCTCGCACGGAATTTAAAACTACAAACGTCTCGCTATCGACGCTTGTTTGACCGACTTTGCAGATATTGACGAGCGGCGCTGACGATATAAAGAGACCCGGTGACCAGAATCGCATCATCTTCTCCTGCAATCTTCAAAGCCACCTGACAGGCTTCATCTACTGTTTGTGCTTCGCGCACATCGGCACACCCAGCATCACGTGCAACCTTGGACATTTCGCTTGCAGGTAAACCACGTGGCGTGGGCGGAGTGCAAGTAACCACTACGTCAAATTCATTGGCGCGAAATGAAGAAAGAAGTTCTTCTGAATTGCGGCTGCGCAGTGCTCCGGTAACCAAGATCTTTCTTCCTTGCGTGTTGAAATCTTCAAAAAAAACTGAAGAGCAAACCGATGCCCCGGCTGGGTTGTGGGCGCCGTCGACTATTAGTAGAGGTCGATGACCAAGCACCTCAAATCGCCCAGGCATCGAAACCATCGACATGCCCTCATCCAAAATTTCGCGATTTATTGCGTCACCGAAGAATTCTTCCACGGCACAAATAGCCAACGACGCATTGTCACCTTGGTGTTGGCCGTGCAGAGGTACATGTACATCTTCATAGACGGCACGCTGTGTGCGCACCGAAATGACTCGGCCACCAATTGCAAGAAAATTGTCTTCACATGCAAACTCTTCGTCGCGAATCAATTTGGCACGAGCCTGCTCAGAAGTAAATATTTCTCGCAGCAATTCATCGGTCTCACCCAAAACCAGGGCACTTGATGGTTTGATGATGCCGGCTTTTTCTCTGGCAATATGTTCGACTGTTGGCCCGGCATATTCCATGTGATCTAAAGCGATATTTGTGATTACAGCCACATCTGAATTGATCACGTTTGTCGCGTCCCATCGGCCGAGCATGCCAACCTCGATAACTGCGACGTCAACTGCTGAATCGGCAAACCACCTGAACATCGCAGCGGTCATTATTTCGAAGAAACTCGGTCGAACACCAACCAAAATCTCAAGATCGGCAATCGCTCCAATCTGCAGACCGAACTCATCGTCATCGATTGGCTCACCATCAATGCAAATTCTGTCATTGATGCGATTGATGTGCGGGCTCGAATATGTGCCCACACGCAAGCCATGGGCCATGAGCAAGCGGGTTATTATCTGCGAGGTTGATCCCTTGCCATTGGTGCCAGTGACATGAATGCTTCGATATGAGTGCTGCGGATTGCCGATTGCATCGAGCAACTTTTCGATAGTGCTTGTCGACGGCGAATCGACCCGGCCCGTGCGCTCATAACTCGAGTGCTCGTCGAGATATCTGAGGGCGTCGGCGTAAAGCACGACTTTTAATCTAGTTACGAAGCAGCACGACGCTGGCGAGTTACGCGAGCGCCACGATTGACCCTCGTCGGTGCGGAAACTTTTTTCACCGCATTTAGGTCAATAACGACTTTGGCAACATCTTTGCGACCCGGCAGGTCATACATCGTCTCGAGCAAAACTTCTTCGAGAATCGCACGAAGCCCACGCGCACCTGTGCCCCGAGCCAAAGCCTGCTCGGCAACCGCTTCGAGGGCCTCAGTCGTAAATTCAAGTTCGACATCTTCGAACTCGAAGAACTTTTGATATTGCTTGATCAGAGCATTTTTTGGCTCTGTGAGGATCTTGATCAAAGCCTGGCGATCGAGACTGTGCACAGCACCGACCATTGGCAGACGACCCACAAATTCTGGGATCATTCCAAATTTGAGCAGATCTTCTGGCAAAACTTGGGCGAACAACTCGCCAACGTCTTTTTCAATTTTTGACTTGACGTTCGCATGAAACCCGACACCTTTTTGACCGATTCGCGATGCGATTATCTGGTCTAGACCGGCGAACGCACCACCGCAAATGAACAAAACATTCGTGGTGTCGATCTGAATGAATTCTTGGTGAGGGTGTTTGCGGCCACCCTGGGGTGGCACCGAGGCAACTGTGCCCTCAAGAATCTTCAAAAGTGCCTGTTGGACGCCTTCGCCCGAAACATCACGAGTGATCGACGGGTTTTCGCTCTTTCGGGCGACCTTGTCGATTTCGTCGATGTAGACGATGCCAGACTCCGCTTTTTTCACATCGAAGTCGGCAGCCTGCAAGAGTTTGAGCAATATATTTTCGACATCTTCACCTACATAGCCCGCCTCTGTCAGGGCAGTCGCATCGGCAATGGCAAAAGGCACGTTGAGCAACTTGGCGAGTGTCTGAGCCATATGGGTTTTGCCACACCCAGTCGGACCCAAAAGCAAGATATTGCTCTTCGATAATTCGATGTCATCGCGCTTGGAAGACGCCGACTGCTTGTATTCGATTCGTCGATAGTGGTTGAAAACTGCGACGGACAAAACTTTTTTTGCAGAGTCTTGGCCGACTACGTAGTCATCTAGAAATGCCCTTATCTCTCTTGGGTTAGGAAGTTTTTCTAAGCGGGCACCAATTTCTTGGGTGTCTTCTTCGTCAATGATCTCATTGCAAAGATCGATGCATTCGTTGCAAACATAGACACCCGGGCCCGCGACCAGTTTCTTGACTTGTTTTTGCGACTTGCCGCAGAACGAACATTTAACTAGTTCTGTCGAATCTCCAAACTTAGCCATATGACTCCTGACTTGACCTCAGCGGATAGGGCCGGAGCGATCGGCGAATTCGCGTGTCGAAATGACTTCGTCAATAACGCCATATTCTTTTGCTGCGGTGGCCTCCATTACGAAGTCACGATCTGTGTCTTTATGAATTCGCTCTATGGGTTGACCGGTGTGTTTGGCGATGATCTCTTCTAATATCTCACGCATTCGCAAAATTTCTCTGGCGGCCAATTCGAGATCGGTTACCTGTGAGTAACCGACTTGAGCATAGGGTTGATGCAACAACACGCGCGAGTGTGGCAACGCAAGCCGCTTGCCTTTTGTTCCCGCGGCCAAAAGAACGGCGGCTGCCGAAGCGGCCTGACCCAAACAAATTGTCGCAATGTCGTTCTTGATGAATTGCATGGTGTCGTAGATGGCGAACAATGCCGAGATGTCACCGCCCGGGCTGTTGATATAGATATTGATGTCCTTGTCGGGATTCTCACTTTCGAGGTGAATCAACTGTGCGCAGACCAAATTTGCGATGGTGTCGTCGATCGCAGTGCCAAGAATGATGATGTTCTCTTTGAGCAAGCGACTGTAAAGGTCGTATACGCGCTCGCCTCGGCTGGTCTGCTCGGTGACGTTTGGGACGTAATAGTTTCTAACAAAATCCACGAAAATCCTCTTGCTGATCAGTTTAAATAATCGCGCCAAAAGAACTGGCGCGATAAATGTCTATCAATAACGCTAGTTCGTGACGAGCAGATTTTTAGGACAATAAGAGCCTGTATTTACGCAGAGTTAGTGGTCGTGTGCGTGGTCGTGATCGTGTTCACCGAGAATCGTGTCATTTTCAATTTTGTTGCCTTTGTCGTCTACGAATTGCGAATTATGAAGCAACCAGTCAATGGCTTTCGACTTGGCGATTTGCGCCTTGAGATCGACAATTGCGTCATTTTTTTCATAGGCCTTGCGAATCGCAGCAGGCTTCTTTTTGAGTTGAGCCGCGACGCGAGAAAACTGACGCTCGAGATCTTCTTCGGATGCTTCAAGTTTTTCGGCGAGTGCGACCGCGCGCAATGCAATGTCGACTTTGGTCGCAAGCACAGACTGCTCTTTCAATGCGTCGACAAATTGCTCGGCAGTTTGTTGCGTGATGGACAACCACTGCTCCATTGATATGCCTTGTGCCTCAAATTGCTTCATCGTGTTTTGCACACGGGCCCGCAGATCTGCATTCACCATCGCCTCAGGGGCTTCGATTTCAAGCAACCCAGCTAGAGCTGCAGTAGTTTTTTCGACCACTGTATTGCGCGCTTGATTGAGTCGCGATTCTTCGATTCGCGTGCGCACGGCCGATTTCCAGGCGTCGATTGTTTCATGCTCGGCTAGATGCTCGGCCACCCACTCGTCATTTAGTTCTGGCAAAACCTGTTCTTGAATCTTTTTGACGGTCACCACAAAATCTGCAGACTCGCTCATACCAGAAGGAATCGAAGAGAACTCGAGTTTCTGACCTGATTTAGCACCGGTCAATTGTTTGTCGAAATCTTCTGCCACCCAACCACGGCCAAGTTCATAGAGCCAATCGTCGACATTGAGACCTGGCAAAGGCTCGCCGTTGCGCGACCCGAGAAGATCAAGGGTCAACTGATCGTCGATTTTCGCGGCGCGATCTACGTCTTGAAGAGTCGCGTGTCGCTTTCGTTCATATTTGATGACCTCATCAATGTCATCGTCTGTAGCAATCAAAGACGGAACTTCGACTTTCAATGTTTTGTATCCCGCAATTTCGACAACGGGGCGAACTTCGCAAGTTGCATCGAACTTCACATTGCCTTCATCTTGCCCACCAGTCAGGTTGACCTCTGGAGTCGCAATTATGTCGAGATCGTGCTCACGAACAGCCAAAGCCAATGAGGCTGGAACCGCATCTTCAATCGCCTGAGAGCGCGCGGCTTCGATGCCGATCTGGGCCTCAATCAATTGGCGCGGAGCCTTGCCTTGTCGAAAACCAGGAATTCTTATCTGGGTTGAGATCTTTCGAAATGCGCCGTCAAGATAGCGATCAAATTCGGTCTCTTCGACTTCGATGGAAAGTTTGATTTTGTTGCCTTCTAGGGCTTCAAGGGATGTTTTCACAGCGCCGTGCATTGTATCTGTGGCAAACTGTGACTATGACGACAAATTCGACTGCACCGGCCTCGGCGACTCAGGGCTGGAAACCTCACGCCCTTGCAAACCCACATGCGGGGCAACTCGACTTGCACATGGGCGACAAAGTCAAGTCGATTGTCGAATTGCATGGCGTAGCCGTTGGCACCGAAGGCAAAGTTATTCTCGCAAATGGCTTTAATTGGTTGCGATACAGAGTGCGATTCACCAATGGCGTAGAAATTGGCGATTTGGATCAGCGCAGCATCGAACCGATAGGCAAAGCTGCAAAGCGACTTGCAAAAATTGCCAAACGCGCAAAATAAATCGTTGCGCCATCACTTTCCTGGCGTCAAAGAGGGTTGGTCGCGCTTCGACGGACCCGCCGGAACACAAATGGTAGACGTTGCGATTAATGCGATGACCGAATGGTCGGCTTCGGGCACCAATGCCAACACCGGGGGATATTTTTCAGCGGCCGCCGCCTGCGATGCGTTGCTCGAATCGACACGTCTAGTCGTCGGCGAGTTTCTGGGTGCCGACCCAGCAGGCATTTGTTTGGGTGCCAACATGACCACGATGACCATGGCTTTCACCAGAGCGATTGCTCGAACGCTCAAACCAGGAGACCGCATCGTGGGCACTCGCCTCGATCATGAGGCCAATGTTTCGCCGTGGCGTATCGCATGCGAACTCTCGGGCGCCGAACATTTGCTGGCGCCATTTGATCCGCAAACTGGCCGACTCGAAATGGACAAATTAGAAAATCTGGTCAACGACAGAACGAAGTGGGTGGCAGTCACCGGAGCTTCGAATCTGATCGGCACGATGCCGGACTTGAAAGCTGTGATCGCAATTGCAAATAAACACGGTGCGCGAGTTTTTGTCGATGCAGTGGCTCTGGCGCCACACCGTCAGATCAATATTCGCGAGTTGGGTTGCGATGTGCTCGCGACTTCACCCTATAAGTGGTATGGCCCACACACTGGGGTTATGTACATAGAACCTTCACTGCTCAACTCGCTGCCCGTGGCCAAAGTGCGCCCGGCCAGTGATTTCGGGCCCCGAAGATTTGAAACCGGAACGCCAAACTTTGAGGGAATCGCAGCCACGCAGGCAGCCGCCAGATTTCTGATCGAAGAAGACATGAGCAAACTTCAGGCAATTGAAAGCGAAGTTTTTGCGCCGTTGCTTGAAGGCCTACTTGAAACCAAAGGTGTGCGTGTTTGGGGTCCACACGATTTAGCTTCGCGGGCACCTACTGTTTCGTTCACCGTCGATTCGATGGCACCCGATCGCGTGGCCCAAGAACTTGCATCGAAGAAAATTGCAGTTTGGTCGGGCGATTCATACGCGGTAGAGGTTGTGGCTCAATTGGGTTTGACCCAAAGTGGTGGTGTGGTGCGGGCAGGCATTGCACGCTATGTAGATGAAGCCGACGTGAAACATTTTCTTGCCACGGTTCGCGAGCTCGCAAGTCGGTAGCATTACTCAGTCCGGGGAGTGGCGCAGTTGGTAGCGTGCCTGGTTTGGGACCAGGAGGCCGGGGGT
>CAYOVI010000059.1:0-9956 GCA_964407365.1 uncultured Ferrithrix sp. | reverse complement strand
CTCGGAAATCCTGGCGCACACAATTTGTCGGCGATGACATTCAATCGGGTGTTGCTGCAAGCAATTGGCTCGCGACAACGATTTAGTGCCTCGACAGTCGATCAGATTCCCAAACAAGTTTCATCGGGTCTGATGTTTGGTTCGGTGAGTTCTGTGCCAGTACCAGATCTTGATCGCACTCAGTATTTGTTGGTGCTGGGTGCCAACCCATATGAATCAAATGGAAGTTTGTGCACAGCGCCCGACTTTCCTGGTCGAATCGAGGCGATGCAAGCCCGCGGTGGCAAACTCGTGGTGGTCGACCCGCGCAAAAGTCGAACCGCCGAGCAAGCCGATGAGTGGCTGGCAATTCGACCTGGTACCGATGCTCTGTTGCTTGCTGCTATTGCCAACACGCTTGCAACTCTCGGCTTAGACATCGTCGAGCAAAGATTGCGCAGACATTTGAATGGGCTCGATGAAGTTATCTCGGCCTTGGCACCCTTTAGCGCCGACGCCGTGGCATCAGCGACCGGTATCGATGCACAAACGATCGTGCGAATCGCCAGAGAGTTGCGCGATGCCAGTAGTTCGGCTGTTTACGGCAGAATCGGCACGTGTACATCGGTTTTCGGCACGACCGCCTCGTGGCTTGTAGATGTGGTCAACATCTTCACGGGCAATCTCGACCGCGTCGGTGGGGCGATGTTTCCGTTGCCTGTTGCCGGAAGCGGCAACACCCGTGGCGAGCCAGGCAAGGGTAAGGGTTTTCGCATTGGCAGGGGACACTCGCGAGTCAGCAAACACCCCGAGGCTCTCGGCGAGTATCCGGCCGCAGCAATGGCCGAAGAAATCGAAACACCAGGCACCGGTCAGATTCGCGCGATGGTAGTTGTGGGAGGAAATCCTGTTTTGTCGACGCCCAACAGCGAGCGACTTGCACGAGCTTTTGAGTCGCTCGACTTTATGGTCAGTGTCGATTTGTATCTGAATGAAACTTCGAAGTTCGCAGATGTCATTTTGCCTCCGCCGTCGCAATTGCAACGCAGTCATTATGACTTGGCGCTTTTGACCTTTGCGGTGCGCAACGTCGCCAACTACAGCGAGCCGGTGTTGCCCCTCGAGCCCGGGCAACTTGATGAATGGGAAATTCTTGCCAAACTCGCGGCGATTTTTTCGGGTATGGGTGCCGATGCCGATTCTGCGGCGGTTGACGACCTGGCACTTTCAAGTGTTGTGCAGAGTGCGACAAGTGATTCGTCGTCGAATGTTTTTGGTAGAGACGACCAGCAATTGATTGATGAACTGTCAAAGTCAGGAAGAAACGGTCCAGATCGAATGCTGGATTTCTTTTTGCGAACAGGGCCGTTTGGTGATGGCTTTGGCGCAACGCCCAATGGTCTCACGCTCGACAAACTTATCGCTAGTCCACATGGCATAGATTTCGGCGCACTTGAACCGCGCTTGCCCGAAGTTTTGAAAACTCCGTCCGGAAAAATTGAAATGGCTCCACCGCAATTGATCGCCGATCTGGATCGATTGTCCAAATTTTGCTCGCTGCGAGTCGATGAATCACAAATGACTCTGGTCGGTAGAAGACATTTGCGCTCGAACAACTCGTGGATGCATAACATCGAAGTTTTGGTCAAGGGCAAAGATCGTTGCACTTTGCACATGCACCCAAATGATGCCGATCGGCTCGGGGTAACGGCTGAAAAACGAGTGCGAGTGACTAGTCGAGTTGGAAGTGTCGAAGCACCAATTGAAATCACCGATGCGATTCGAGTTGGCGTTGTGAGTTTGCCTCACGGCTGGGGTCACTCGATGTCTGGCACTCGCACACGCGTGGCGAGTTTGCGTGCGGGTGTCAACTCAAATGTGTTGACCGATGAAAATGAGATCGATCCACTCTCGGGCAACAGCGTTTTGAACGGAATACCAGTCACGGTTACACGAATTTCATAATTCGGGTTCACTGCACAGGTAATCCACAGAAGAAACCCATAATTCACACCGATGTCCACTTTCAATCCACAGGGTGCTGTCCGTATGCTTTGGCAGCGGGCCGGGGTTTTTGGCGAAAGGGCAGAAAATAAGGCTTAAAGATGATTGACACGGTCAAATAACAGTGCTGTAATCTGAACCTACCAGTTGTGGGCGTAACTGCAATGGGGGGCAGTTGGGCACAACATCTTGTGGTCTCTTTTGAGGCCGCAAAGAGGCGTCTAATCAGCCATCCATACAGTTGCATCGGGCAACTGCAAACGAAAACAAAAATTTTAAACAGCGTGAGCAGAAAGAAAAGGTAAGTCAATATGTCACTCGCACCAGAGCGATTGTCAATCGGAATCCGTCGGCACTTCACGGCGGCAGGTGTTCATCCATACGACCAAGTCGTCTGGGAGCGCCGCGACGCACAAATTAAAAACTGGAAAGACGGCAGCGTCGCCTTCGAACAACTCGGTGTCGAATTTCCTGTGTCGTGGTCACTGAACGCCACAAACATCGTCGCCCAAAAATATTTCCGTGGCACCCCCGGCACGCCAGAGCGAGAAAACTCGATGCGCCAGGTGGTTGATCGAGTTGCCGACACGATCACCCGATGGGGTAGCGAGTGTGGCTACTTCATCGACCAAGAAGAGGCCGACTCGTTTTGCAATGAACTCAAATTTATTTTGATCACCCAACGCGCGGCGTTCAATTCGCCTGTCTGGTTCAACATCGGTGTCAATGGTGTGCCTCAACAGGCGAGTGCGTGTTTCATCTTGTCGGTCGAAGACACTATGGATGCAATTTTGAATTGGTACAAAGAAGAAGGAACAATTTTCAAGGGTGGTTCTGGTGCGGGCATCAACTTGTCGAACATTCGCAGCAGCGCCGAACACTTAAAAGGTGGCGGCACAGCATCTGGCCCGGTCAGTTTCATGCGCGGTGCCGACGCATCTGCCGGCACAATCAAGTCGGGTGGCAAGACTCGTCGCGCAGCAAAGATGGTCATCTTGAACGCCAGTCATCCAGACATCGAAGAGTTCATCTGGTGCAAGTCGCGCGAAGAGAAAAAGGCTCGTGCGCTGCGCGATGCCGGATTCGACATGGATCTCGATGGTTCAGACTCGTTTTCGGTTCAATATCAAAATGCCAACAACTCGGTTCGCGTAACTGACGAGTTCATGCAGGCAGTGAAAGATGACGCCGATTGGAATTTGACCGCAGTCAAAGATGGTCGTGTCGTGCGCACGGTGCGTGCCCGAGATCTTTGGCGTCAAATTGCCACAGCCTCGTGGGAGTGCGCAGACCCCGGTTTGCAGTTCGACACCACGATCAACAAGTGGCACACCGCCCACGCGGCAGGGCGCATCAACGGCTCTAATCCGTGCAGCGAATACATGCACATCGACAATTCGGCCTGCAACTTGGCATCGATCAACTTGTTGAAATACTTGAACGACGACAACTCGTTTGATGTCGAGTCTTATATGCACACCATCGAGATCATGTTCACTGCCCAGGAAATTCTTGTCGGTAACGCCGACTATCCGACCGAAAAGATTGCCGAGAACAGTCGTCTGTTTCGTCAATTGGGGTTGGGCTACGCAAACCTCGGTGCATTGTTGATGGCCCTAGGCATGCCATATGACTCGACTGGCGGTCGTGCTTGGGCGGCAGCCTTGACATCGTTGATGACAGGCCACGCCTATGCAACGAGTGCCCGCACGGCAAGTCGCATGGGGCCGTTCGCAGGTTTCTCTGCCAACGAGCGATACATGCTCAATGTTTTGCGCATGCATCGTGACGCCAATCGTGAAATCGACAACATCGACGTTGTGCAACCGAGTTTGGTCGACGCAGCCACCGCCGCGTGGGACTCGGCGGTTCGCGACGGTGAAGAATATGGCGTTCGCAACAGTCAAGCATCGGTACTCGCACCAACTGGCACCATCGGTTTAATGATGGACTGCGACACAACCGGCATCGAGCCCGATCTGGGTCTGGTCAAGTTCAAAAAACTCGTCGGTGGCGGCAATATGACCATCGTCAACCAAACCGTGCCACGGGCTTTGAACCAACTCGGTTATGAGGCGCCAATAGTTGATCGCATAGTTGCCTATATCGACGAGCACAAATCAATCGTCGGTTCGCCAGATCTGAAGGCCGAACACCTGCCGGTATTCGCATGTTCAATGGGCGACAACACAATTCATTACGAAGGTCACGTGCGCATGATGGGTGCCACACAGCCTTTCTTGTCTGGTGCGATTTCAAAAACCGTGAACATGCCAGAAGAAGCCACCATCGAAGACATCGAAGAGTTGCACATGCTGTCATGGGAGTTGGGCGTCAAGGCTGTTGCGGTTTATCGCGACAACTGCAAAGTCGGTCAACCTCTTTCGACGATGAAGAAAGATGGCGAACAAGGATCATCTTCGGGTAGCGACGCCTCGGGTGCAGCGACTCAAATCGTTGAACGCATTGTCGAGCGAGTCGTTCATCAGCCGGTGCGCGAGAAGCTTCCACGATCGCGTCGCGGTAGAACATTCGAGTTCAGGGTCGCCGATTGCAAAGGTTTCGCGACCATCGGTGAATATTCAGACGGCCGACCGGGCGAAGTGTTCTTGACGGTTTCCAAACAGGGCTCAACTCTTGCTGGCATCATGGATGCTTTCGCCAAGAGCATCTCTTATGGTCTGCAATACGGTGTGCCAATGCGCGCTTTCATCGAAGCGTTTGTCAACACTCGGTTCGAACCTGCTGGCATGACAGACGACCCAGACATTCGCATGGCGTCGTCGATAGTCGACTATTTGTTCCGTCGCCTCGCAGTTGAATATCTAACAACCGACGAGCGAGCAGAACTTGGCATCTACACGCGCCAAGAGCGCATGCAGCCAACGCTGCCCGGTGTCGAAGAGTCGATAACTCAGACGACCCAAGGCACTGATGTTTTTGCTGACCCAAAGACGATTCCTTCGGCTAGCGACCTCGTGGCACAGATTGACGCCGGCACATATGCGGCGCCACCTAGCCACGGTGCACCAAAAGCAGCGGGCACGGGCATGATTTGCTCATCTTGTGGTTCGGCAAACATGCAACGTGCGGGTGCTTGCTACGTGTGCGGTGATTGCGGATCATCGAGCGGTTGCTCGTAATCGACGGGGCTTTAGCCCTTCGCTAAACGGCTAATTAATCTCGGCTGGCTAGATTTAGCCCGTGAGCGTCAATCGGCCGAGGGTTGAAGTTGCGTGGTTCGCCGCGCTCTGCGACGACGACTATGAGTTTCTAGGTGTAGCCGACGAAGATCTTCAGTCTTCTTGGTTGCATTGCAGCGACATCGTTCGACGCGCCGAGTTGAACGGCTTTGACAATGTGCTGTTGCCTTCTGGCTATAGTTTGGGCATTGATGCAACCGCATTTGCGGCGGCGATTGCGACTTTGACCAATGAGATCAAACTGTTGCTCGCGGTTCGCCTGGGCGAACTCATCGTGCCCCAACTGGCTCGACAGATCGCCACTCTGCAACAAATCTCTGGTTCGCGATTGGTCATCAATGCCATTTCGTCTGAGATGCCCGGTGAGCAACTTTCAAGTGAGGCGCGCTATCGACGCACCACAGAATATTTGTTTGCACTCGGCGAGTTGCTCGAAGGCAAAGCACTAAATTTTGACGGCGAGTTTTTGCAGTTGCACATCGATCCGCCCAGAATTTCTGGCCAAGGTCATGGTTGTCCGCCGATTTATTTTGGCGGGTTGTCAGAGGCGGCGCGTGATTGTGCGGCGGCCAGTGCCGATGTCTATCTGATGTGGCCAGACACCACGGCCAAAATTTCTTCGGTAGTTCTCGATTTGACTCAACGCGCTCAGCGATATGGTCGGCCGATGAGTTTTGGTTGGCGCAGTCACGTGATCGTTCGTGAAACCGAGCGCGAGGCGCGCGAGGCAGCGCGAAGATTGCTCTCGAGGCTCGACCCGGTGACCGGCGAGGCAATTCGGGCGAGATCGTTAGACACAACTTCGACGGGGGTGAGTCGACAAAATGAATTGCGCACTGCCTCTGATGACGAGGGCTATATCGAACAAAATCTCTGGACGGGCGTCGGGCGAGCCCGCAGTGGCGCTGGAATCGCCATCGTCGGCGACCCTGACCAAGTTTTGGCCAAGCTGAACGAATTGACCGATGCAGGTGTCTCGGCTTTCATCTTGTCGGGTTATCCGCACCTCAAAGAGTGTGATTTATTTGCAAAATACGTTCTGCCCAAAATCAATCACGGCCAGTTGAACTTGGCCCACACGGCCACCTCGCTCGACTAACTAATTATCTGACCAGTTTTGGTCAACCAAGTCGGCAATTCACACGTTTAATGCCGTTGATAAAACTGCTTTGCAGATAGGCGGGCTCGCCTGTAATCGTTAGATTCGGCGCGCGACGACGAATCTCGTCGAACATCACAGCAATTTCGCGTCGCGCCAGGTTTGCACCTAGACAAAAGTGTGGCCCACCGGCACCAAAACCAATTTGCACAGGCTGGGCTGCCCGAGTCACATCAAACTTGAACGGGTCGCTGAAAACCCTTTCGTCACGATTGCCCGAGTTGTAAAAAAGAACCACTTTTTGACCCGCGGCAACTTTGAAGCCGTTGATTTCGGTGTCTTCCGTGGCGGTCCGACGAAAATGGATCACTGGCGTAGCCCAGCGCACAATTTCTTCTACTGCCGTCTTGGTGATTGCGTCAAAATTGTCGAACCAAATTTTTTTCTGGTCGGGGTTTTCGGTCAGAGCCACCATGCCATGGGTGATTGCATTGCGGGTCGTCTCGTTGCCCGCAACCACCAGCAAGATGAAAAAGCTGCCGAACTCTTGGCTGGTTAGTCGCTCGCCGTCGACAACCGCGTGCATCATCACGCTCGTTAGGTCGTCGGTTGGGTTGGCAAGTCGTGCTTCGCCGAGGGCCTGGGCATATGAAAACATTCCTATCGCGGCTTCCATCAGGCGCTCGAATGTTCCGCCGAAATCTGGGTCACCCGCACCCAAGATGGTGTTTGTCCAGTCGAAAATCTGGCGTTCGTCTTGGGCTGGAATACCCATCATCTCGCAGATTATTTGCAACGGAAATTTGGCAGCCACGGCGTCAACGAAATCAAACTCTTTGTCGGCGAACTCGTCCAACACGGTGTCAACAACTTTTTTTGCCTTTGCCTTTACATATTCTTCAATTCGAGAGATCTCTCGCGGAGTAAAACCTTTCGAAACGATAGATCGCAGTCGAAAATGTTTCGGGTCATCCATGTTGATCATCGAGCCGAAAAACTCGTTGAGCTCCTGTGACAAATCGATGATATTCGAGCCTTTTCCGCTGCAAAAAAGTTGCGGATTACGACTCACATGCCAGATGTCGTCGTGTCGGGTGAGCGCGATATATCCGGGCCCTCGTGGGGCAATCTGAAGTTCCATCTCCTCGAAAAATCGGAATGGGTCTTCGTTGCGTAATTTGGCAAATGCCGATTCGCGAAAGTCACGGGGGCCTTTCCAAAACTCAGGCGACGAAAGGTCGATGTCCTCTAAAGGCACGTCGAAAAGTTGCATGCCAAAAGAATAGAACCCGAGCGCAGAACGTATTGAATCAAGCCACCCGGCTTCAGATATCGTCTAGACGTGGACAAAAAGCCTCTTTTCCAAGAAAATATTGGTGAAAAGCGCACCGAAATTAGTTCGGAAATCGAATTTCGGCAGGAACGTTTGAAGATGTTTTCTCAAATGTCAGCAGAAGATGTCGCCAATGCTCCATTTGTTTATTTGGATCGCCAATTGGTAACGCTTATTCTCACACGAATTCATCTATTTGAAAAAATTCTCAACGTTCATGGTTCAATTGTTGAATGTGGAGTGCATCGCGGCAACTCTTTGATGCTTTATCAGCATCTGTCTACGATTCTTGAGCCGACCAATTTCAATCGAAAAATAATCGGATTCGATACCTTTGAAGGCTTTCCGTCTGTGACAGAACATGACCCAGACGGAGTTGTTGGGCATATGCGAAACACCGATTACGAACACTTGGCAAAGTGGGTTGCGCTTCAGGACAAAAATCGAACTATTGGCCATATTCCAAAAGTTGAATTGGTCAAAGGCGATGCAATAAAGACGATTCCAGAATATGTGCGGAATAACCCTTACCTAATTGTCGCTTTCTTGTATATGGATTTTGATATTTATGAGCCCACAGCGGTGGCACTTAAACATCTTTTGCCTCTGGTGCCCAAGGGGGGCGTTGTTGGATTTGATGAGGCTGGTCAGAAACGTTGGCAAGGCGAGACAGTCGCGCTTAAAGAGAATATTTCTATTTCCGGAGTTCGGCTTCAACGCTTTTACTACGATCCACATGTTTCTTTCTATGTGGTCGAGTGACTTCGCTTCTACTTGCGTGAACGGCTAGGGTTTTGCAGTGCCGAAAGCGGGGCGTGCGTCGCGCGATTTTGGCCGATCAAACCAAGGAGCATGAGTCATGCCAGAAGCAGTCATTGTTGCAACAGCCCGAAGTCCAATTGGTCGAGCGAACAAGGGCACTCTCACCGAATTGCGCCCAGACGATATGTCGGCGCAAATTGTGCGTGCATTGATGGCCAAGGTGCCCCAAGTGAAAGCCGACGACGTAGAAGACTTGATGATGGGTTGCGGTCAGCCCGCTGGTGAGGCAGGGTTCAACATCGCTCGCGTCGTGGCAGTGCTTGCGGGTCTGGACAATGTTCCTGGTGTCACCGTGAATAGATATTGTTCGTCGAGTTTGCAGACGATTCGCATGGCCGCCCACGCAATCAAATCAGGCGAAGGCGATTGTTTCATAGCAGCAGGTGTCGAAACTGTAAGTCGTTACGCATCGGGTGCGAGCGATATGGCACCGAACGCAATTTTCAAACCTTCGGGCGAGCGCACTAAGGCCCGCGCCGCAGGTGGCCAAGGTGTGTGGACGCCACCCGTTGGTTTGCCCGACATGTATATCGCCATGGGTCAGACTGCAGAAAATGTGCGCGAACTCGAGGGCGTGACGCGTCGCGAAATGGATGAATTCGGCGCGCGAAGCCAGCAACGAGCCGTGGCCAACCAAGAAAATGGTTTTTTCGAGCGCGAGATTACTCCGCTCACTTTGCCAAACGGCACTGTCGTAGCCAAAGATGACGGCCCGCGCGCGGGCACAACCGTTGAAGCGCTTGCAGGTTTGAAGCCTGTGTTTCGACCCGACGGTGAGATCACGGCTGGCAATGCGTGTCCGTTAAACGATGGCGCTGCCGCAGTCATGGTCATGAGTGACACGAAAGCAAAAAAACTTGGGCTCAAGCCCTTGGCGCGAATCGTTGCTTCAGGCGTGTCGGGTTTGAACCCAGAAATCATGGGGCTCGGACCTGTTGAAGCATGTCGTCAAGTATTGAAGCGCGCTGGTATGACGATCGATCAGATCGACTTGGTTGAAATCAACGAGGCGTTCGCTGCCCAAGTGATTCCGTCGGCCAAGCACCTGGGAATTGAAATGGAAAAATTGAACGTGCACGGCGGGGCGATCGCGCTCGGTCACCCGTTTGGCATGACTGGTGCTCGCATCATGACGACTTTGATCAACGGTCTGCAACACACCGACAAGCGATTTGGTCTTGAGTCGATGTGCGTTGGCGGTGGCCAAGGCATGGCGATGATCATTGAGCGATTGAAATGAACAAATTGCGCTAATGCGCGAGGCTCGAGTTTCGCAAATGCATTAGACCGGCAACTGCGGCCAAAACTGCGATGCCCATCGCCACAGACAAAAAAGTGACGAATGCACCATATGCGCCATAGATCGAGGGTGCGATGAATGCAGCGATCATTTGCCCGAAAACATTGACCGCCCCCGACAAGCCTTGGGCCGCAGACGCGCGACCTAGCGGGGCCGCTTTGGCGATAGCCGACAACGCAGCGGGCATAACCGTTGCTTGGGCGAGGCCCTCAAACA
>CAYOVI010000058.1:0-10070 GCA_964407365.1 uncultured Ferrithrix sp. | reverse complement strand
AACCTGAACTACTCTCGGGGCATAACATGTCAGCTTCATTAGCATCTGGTCCGCGACTTCCCGACTATAAAGGTGCCTGCGTGTCGGGGATCATTCCGGCATTGCTTGGCCCCCAGGGAACCAAGAATATTCCCGATTGGATGCCCGGTTGCGTCAAAGGTGCACGCCAAGTCGTGCTGTTGGTGATCGATGGTTTGGGTTGGCATCAGCTTCAGAAAAATCTCGCGCATTGTCCATGCCTCGGGGCGATGCAAGGATCTTCAATCACCACCGTTGCACCGACTACGACGGTCAGCGCACTGACGTCAATCACCACGGGGCTCGCACCCGCCGAGCACGGCTTGGTCGGCTATCGCATCGACATGGGTTCACGTGTGATGCAAATGCTCAGGTGGGGCGATGACAAGGGCGATCTGCGCAACATGTATCCGCCTGACTTGATTCAACCTTGTCCGCCATTCATGGGTGCAAGTGTGCCCGTGTTGAGCAAAGCAGAACTTGAGGGCTCGGCATTCACCGAGGCCCACCTGCGAGGCACGCGACCCCGTGGTTGGCGTGCTGCATCGAGCATCGCCGTAGAAGTGGGTCAGTTGTTGCGGGCGGGTGAAAAATTTGTCTATGCCTATTACGACGGCGTCGACAAGATCGCTCACGAGCGAGGATTCGGCGAGTTCTATGAAGCCGAGTTGCGTCATGCCGACACGATTGTCAAATTTGTACAAGATGCATTGATCCCTGGCTCAGTCTTGATAGTGACAGCCGATCATGGGCAGGTGATGGTCGGAACGAACACGATTTCACCTCATCCTGAAGTTTTGGCCATGACCGCCTATCAGTCTGGAGAGGGTCGTTTTCGGTGGCTGCATTCAAAAAGTGGCACTCGACAAGAGCTGTTGGCGCGCGCAACTCAACATCACGGCAAAGTCGCCTGGGTGGTGGGCAAAGAACAATTGATCGATGAAGGTTGGCTGGGTCCGCGATTGGGCGCAGCGACCCAAAAACGACTGGGTGATGTCGCCCTGGTACCCAAAGATCCGATTAGTTTTGACGACCCCGGCGACTCGGGGGCTTTTGTCCTTCAGTGTCGTCACGGTGCTTTAACCGATGACGAACTTGATGTACCGTTGCTCGCATCGGCAGTTGAGTGATAAGTTTGGCGACCCAACCATGAAAGATCCTTTAGAAAAACCCACAGAAGAAAGCGCAACAAAAGAAAACCAGTCTGCTGAGATCGTCGAAGATCAGGGCGAGATTTCGCTCGAAACCGTTACCGCACCAGCCAAGGTGATGCGCATCGGGTCGATGATCAAACAATTGCTCGACGAGGTGCACTCGATGACGCTCGACATGCCGTCGCGAGAGCGTTTAGCCGAGATTTATGAGCGCTCGATCGTCGAGCTAGCAGAGGCTTTGTCACCCGATCTTCAAGAAGAATTGCGAATGCTGGCCCTGCCATTCAATGACGGCGAGGTGCCTTCTGACGCTGAACTGCGAGTAGCCAAAGCTCAATTGGTCGGCTGGCTCGAAGGTTTGTTTCACGGCATTCAAGCCACTATGTTCGCCCAACAACTGTCGATGCGACAACAAGCCGAGCAGCGTCAGCTTCAATCTGGCAAGCCGTCAAACATGCAACCAGGGGATCGACCCGGAACATACCTTTAATGGGGAAATCTTTCACCCATCTACACGTTCACACTGAATTTTCGATGCTCGACGGGGCGTCGCGGCTAGATGAGCTTGTCGAGCGTGCAGTTAATGACGGCCAACCGGCACTTGGCATCACCGACCACGGCAACATGTATGGTGTCATCGATTTTTACAAAGAGTGCGCCAAGCGCGGCATTAAACCTGTCATCGGCACCGAGGCCTACATGGCTTACGAAACGCGATTTGAGCGACCAACTCGTCGGGGACGAGTCGATGACAGTGGTGGCGACACTGAAGCAGGCAAAAAACTTTATTATCACTTGACGCTGTTGGCCGAAAACAATGTCGGTTACAAAAATCTCATTCAGTTAGCGAGCCTTGCGTTTCTCGAGGGCTATTACTACCAGCCCCGAATGGACTGGGATTTGTTGACAAAATACAGCTCGGGGCTGATTGCAACATCTGGATGTTTGGGTGGCCACGTGTTGCAGGCACTGAAAAATGGAAAAGACGAAGAGGCTTTCAAGACTGCAGCCCGATTGCAGGAGATTTTTGGCAAAGACAATTTCTTCATCGAATTGCAAGATCACGGAATACCAATGCAAATTGAGACAAACCCGAAACTCATCGAAATCGGCAAAAAACTTGGCGCACCATTGCTTGCGACCAACGATTGCCACTACACCCATCGCCAAGACAGCGCATCTCACGATGCCCTGCTATGTGTGCAGACGGGTTGCACCATCAAAGATCCAAACCGACTTAAGTTTGAAGGTCACGAGCACTACCTAAAGTCGGCTGAAGAGATGCGGTGGCTATTTCGTGAGCAACCGACCGCGTGCGACAACACCCTATGGATTGCCGAACGCGCAAAGGTCGACATTCAATTCAATGTGCCCGTATTGCCAAATTTTCCGATACCTGATGGCTTCAAAGATGATCACTCATACCTTGAGCACCTGACTTGGATTGGCGCAAAAAAGCGCTGGGGTGAAAATCTCGCCGCCGATGTGGTCGAGCGCGTTGCATATGAGTTGCAAACCATCAAGATGATGGGCTTCAGTTCTTATTTTTTGATCGTCTGGGACCTCGTTCGCTACGCACACGAAAAGTCGATTCGAGTCGGCCCCGGTCGCGGCTCTGCCGCCGGTTGTGCGGTTGCGTTTTCGCTCAAGATAACCGATCTCGACCCGATCAAATATGACTTGCTGTTCGAGAGATTTTTGAACCCTGGACGTCGATCGATGCCCGACATCGACATGGATTTTGACTCGCGATATCGCGATGAAATGATTCGCTATGCGTCTGAAAAATATGGCCGTGATCATGTTGCCCAGATCATCACGTTCGGCACCATCAAGGCGCGCAACGCAGTTCGCGATGCCGCGCGCGTTTTAGATTATCCATATGGGCTAGGCGACAAGATCGCCAAGTTGATGCCGCCAGTCGTGATGGGGCGAGACACGCCTTTGAAATATTGCTTCGAAGAAAACGAACAGCACAAAGATGGCTTTCGTGCGGCTAGCGAACTGAGGGCGCTCTACGAGGCCGACCCCGACGTGAAAATTATCGTCAACACTGCCCGTGGACTCGAAGGTCTCAAGCGCAGTGTCGGCATTCACGCCGCAGCAGTGGTGATCACCAAAGAGAAGCTGACCGAATATCTGCCGATTCAACGAAAAGCCGAGGCGGGTCAAGATGCCCAAGAGGCACCGATAGTCACGCAATATGAAATGCACGCCGTGGAAGAGTTGGGTCTTTTGAAAATGGACATTTTGGGCCTGCGCAACCTCGACGTGATCACAGATACGAACAAAATGATCAAAGAATTGAGCAATCCAGACTTCGACATCGACAAAGCACCCTTCGACGATGCCAAAACATTCGAGTTGTTGCGTCGAGGCGACACAATTGGTGTTTTTCAACTTGAGTCAACCAACATACGTGCCCTCGTGCGCAGCATGGTGCCTTCGACTATCGACGACATCGCTGCAATCGTTGCCCTCTATCGACCTGGTCCGATGGGCGCCAACATGCACAACGATTATGCCGACTTCAAAAACGGTCGAAAAACACCCACGATTTTTCACCCCGATGCCCAAGATCTGCTCGGTGACACCCAAGGTTTGATGATTTATCAAGAGAGCATGATGCGGGTTGCCCAAAAATTTGCTGGCTACAGTCTCGAAAAAGCCGATGATCTGCGCAAAGCATGTGGCAAAAAAAATCGTGCCGACATGAAAAAGCAGCGGGCCAGTTTCGAACAGGGCTGTATTGATCGCGGTTACGGACACGAACTCGGCAAGTCACTTTTTGACTCGATCGAGAATTTTGCAGACTACGCTTTCGGCAAAAGTCACGCCTATGGTTATGCGTTCATCGCATACCAAACCGCTTATCTGAAAGCCAATTATCCATTCGAATATCTGTCGTGTCTGTTGACGAGCGTCAAAGCGAGTTATGACCGTGCAGCAATTTTTTTAGCAGATGCGCGTGCCAGCGATATCACAGTCAAAACCCCTGACATTAATTCTTCAGGTGTCGACTTCGTGCCAGTATTCGAAGGCGACAAACGTGTGATTAGTTTTGGGCTGTCGGCGATTCGCAACGTCGGTGAGGCAGTTGTAAGTCAAATTGTTGAGCACAGAAAGGCAAATGGCGCATTCACGTCTTTCTATGACTTTGCCGATCGTGCCCCGGTTGTCACTCTCAACAAGCGCACGGTCGAGTCTCTGATCAAGGCTGGGGCATTTGACTCGCTCGGTCATCCGCGCAAGGGATTGCTGCTCGTTTTTGAAACGATAATTCAGAACGCTCTGAATCGACGTCGCGAGAGAGATCAGGGAGTGATGAGTTTGTTTGACCAGGGTGATGACTCGGCGTCGGCGTTTTCTGAGCAAGTTGATATACCAAATATCAATTACGAAAAAGCCGAACAACTAAAGATCGAGCGCGAGATGCTTGGTCTTTATGTCTCTGACCACCCGCTTCGTGGGGTCGAGGGTCAGTTGCGCCGCAAGGTTGAATGTTCGCTTTCCGACCTCGATGAGAAGACTGACGGAGCTTTTTTGACCCTCGGCGGGGTGATAACGGTCGTAAATCGCAAGTTCACCCGAAAGGGCGACCAAATGGCAGTTTTGACCATCGAAGACTTGCAAGGTTCGGTCGACGTCAACATTTTTCCGAAAACCTATGCGAGTTTTGGTCACCTGATAGCAGAAGACACGATAGTCACCGTTCGTGGACGCCTCGACAAGCGCGACGACTCGCGAGTTTCGTTTAATGCCCAAGAATTGAAGATTGTCGAACCGATGCGCGCAACAGATATGAGTTTGCACATTGAACTCGCAGGCCGATCGCTTTCGCAAGAAGATATTTTCAATTTGCAAGAACTTCTGAAAGACCACGGGGGACAAACACCGGTGCAATTACACATGCCAGGTGGCAAAAGTTTGCGCCTAGCGCCCGAGTTCAACGTTGATATCGACCGTGCTATCGGTGCGTTGCGTGCCTCTTATGGAAACAGCGTCTATATCGGTTGATATACGAACACTATTTTTAGATCGTCATAGATCGGAAATTGAGAATTTTGCTGGCAGAATATAAGGGCTATGCCACTTGTGGTTAAGACGATCGATGCCTCGGCCCTTGTTGATTCTGATCTTGACGACCTTGCCGCGATGGGTGGCGCATTTGGAATAGGGGCGATTTCAAAGGCAAAAGAAGATTGGGTTTTGTTTGCAAGCGCAAAACTCGACGGCAAACTTCACGGTTTCATGTTTTCGACCCTCGAGCGAATCGGCGGCACACCTTGTGTGCTTTTGGGCATGCTGAGCGTCAAGAGAACCGCAAAGCGAGATCAAGTTTTGAAGGGCTTGATGAGCGAGGCGTATCACCGTGCATTGATGGCCTTTCCCGACGAAGACGTCGTTGTGGGTTCTCGCTTCGTCTCGGTCGAGGCGTTGGATGCCTTCAAGTCGCTGACCGATTTGATTCCACGTCCTGATCATCGGGCAGTTGGTGAAGAAAGAGCATGGGGCCGAAGGCTCGCCAGACGCTTTGGTTGTGAGTCTGCATATGACGAGCAGTCATTTACAATCAAGACCAACGGGCAGAGCGGTTTCATCGATTTTGAATCCTTGAAACCGGGCAAGGCGCCAGCCGATGTCGCGGCTCTTTTCAAAAGCGTCTCGGCGAAAAAGTCTGGTTCGCTCGTCGTCCATGGTTGGACGATGACAGAAAACCTGCTCAAACTCGGCAAGCACTGACCATCTTTTATGCAGTTCGCGGACTGCGTTCGCACTCGCAAAATGGTGCGGGCTTTTCGCAAGGACTTGGTTGATGCAAGCCTCTTGGAGCGAATCGTCGACTTGGCCTCGCGAGCCCCGTCGGCAGGAAAGACTCAAGGTTGGCATTTTCTCGTTTTAAGAGATGAACAAAAGGCCAAGTTCTGGGAAATCACGTTGCCAGAGGCCAAGCGCGAGGGTTTCAGATGGTCGCATCTGCTTGATGCGCCGATAATCGGCCTTGTGTTTGCAGATCCTCGGGCTTATCTAGATCGCTATAGCGAGCCCGACAAGTTGAAGAGCAAATTGGGCAAAGATCTATCGGCATGGCCGACGCCATATTGGACTGTCGACGCTTCGTTTGCAACGATGAATCTCTTGCTTGCGGCCCACGACCTGGGTTTGGGTGCATTGTTCTTTGGCGTGTTCACGGGCGAGTCGAAGTTGCGCGACGAATTCAAAGTGCCAGAGCAAATGCAACTGATCGGGGCGGTTGCCTTGGGTTGGCCGATGTCAGAAAAATCTGCTGACAAAGGTGCAAGTGCCAGAAGGTCAAGACGCAAGCCAGGGCAGATAATTCGCGAGGGCAGTTTCTAAGCGATTCGGGCGAGTGTTTTGTTGAGTTCTTCTATCGATTCGGCGGGCGCACTACAGACGTAGTTTTGACAAACATATGCAAAGCCTGGCCGCCGATCTAGCCAAAGTGGCGATTCAAAGGGTTCGCCGAAGGTGAGAACCGCAGTTGGCAACCATCTCTGCTTGATCGCACCAACCAAGTCAGGTCGCTGTCCGGTGACTGCAACTTCGACCACACCTTTGCAGTTGAGATGAATTGCGTGCATCAAATTGCCAAAGGCGCTAGGCGCGGCTTCGACGATTTTGGTGAATAGGCGCAAAGTTAGTTGCGCGTGTTGCAGAAACTTCGAGATTCCCGTTAGAGCGGCGAGTCTTATAAGGGCATTAGCGGCCACCGAATTTGCCGACGGTGTCGCATTATCGAAAAGTTCTTTTTGACGCACAATCAGCTGCTCGGCATCGACAGCAACCGTGAAAAACCCACCATTGGCCGAATCCCAATAGTTCGCGATCAGATCTTCGGCGATCTCGATGCTTCGAGCAACCCAGATCGCCTTTCCAGTTGCCTCGGCAAGACGCGTAAATGCGTCAACGAGTTGGGCCAAGTCGCAAGCCAACGCTCGATGTCGCGCCATTGGCACACCTTGGCGTTGCCAACTGCGCATCCATCTATATGACGCACCCGATGTCGTTGCCTCATCGACTTTCACTCGCAATTCTCGGTAGAGAAATTCGCAATTTTGCTCGGCGCTCTCGAGCCAGTCGGGTCGATTCAACAAATTCGATGCTTCGATCAAGCTGGAAGTCATCATCGCGTTCCATTCGACAAGAATTTTGTCGTCTAGAAGTGGGCGTGAGCGCTTGTTTCTCGCGGCAAAAATTGCCGATCGAACCGCTTCGACTTCCGGCGAACGCCCGAAGTCACCACGATGCCTCAATCGTGTTGGAATGTTCTTGCCTTCGAAATTGCCATCGACCGAAAATTCATAGTGGTCGACTGCGACCTGAAACTGCTCGGGCGGTAAAATTTTTCTGAGCTCTTCATAGGCAAAAACATAAAAGTATCCCTCGTGCGAGTTGCCGTTTTCGTCAATCGAGTCGGCATCTTCGGCGCTGAAAAACCCACCGCCATCGTCGCGCAAGTCTCGCAAAACATATTCGACTATCTCGTTGCAGATTTGCCGATAATTCGAGGAGTCAAACACAACCGCTGCATGGGCATACACACGAAGCAGCAAGGCTTGATCGTAAAGCATTTTCTCAAAGTGGGGCACCAACCACATCTCGTCGACGCTGTAGCGCGAAAATCCGCCTCCGATGTGGTCGTAAATGCCACCAGATGCCATCGCATCCAATGACGTGGTGATGATCGCCTTCAGACTTTCTTGGGGTTCTTCCAGATGTTTGCGCAGCAACAGATCGAGATTCATCGTGCTCGGAAATTTCGGCGCGCCGCCAAAACCGCCCCATGCCGAATCGAAAGATTTTTCAAGTTGTCGACATGCATTGTCGATGGCCGAAAAACCCGGCAACGAAACGTCGGGTTTGATCTGGGCTGTTCTCAACAGAGATTCTGAAAGGGCGAGAATGTTGTTTTCTAGATCGGTGCGTCGATTGCGCCATGCATCGTCGACAGCTTTCATTAGTTTGATGAACGACGGCTTTGGAAAGTAAGTGCCGCCATAAAAGGGTTGACCCTCTGGGCTCATGAAAACCGTCATCGGCCAGCCACCTCGACCCGTCATGGCCTGCACCGCATCCATATATATGGCGTCGATGTCTGGCCGCTCTTCGCGGTCGACTTTTATATTTACGAAAAGCTCGTTCATGAGTTGTGCAGTTTCGTCATCTTCGAAACACTCGTGCGCCATCACATGGCACCAATGACAGGCCGAATAGCCAACCGACAGCAAGATTGGCACGTCACGCTCTTTGGCTTCTGCGAAAGCGTCTTGAGACCAACTGAACCAGTTCACCGGGTTGTCTTGATGTTGCCGAAGATATGGGCTTGTCTCTTCAGAAAGGCGATTTGGCATTTAGTTGGTTGCCTCGGTCTTGGTCACGACGTCGAGCACCACTGTTTGGGTCAGGCGCTTGAAGGGAGCCTTCGCCTCGGCGACGATGCGCAGGGTGCAAGATCCTTCTTTGTTAGCGGTCAAAACATTTTTTGTGATTTTGCAGGGCCCCGAGACGACTCGAGCACTCGTTTTGCCCGTTGATGCGCTGACCACGAGGTCCCTAACCAAAATTTTCGTCTTGGTTTCGATTGTCGAAATCGAAGTCCAGACGGCTGAAATTTTTGGCGAAGTCTCGGAAAAACGCATCTGCGGGGTGCCACCCACTGAAACGAGACTGGCGAAGCGCAAAAACGATTTGATGTCACTTCGCGTTGGTGTGTAGGTAAATTTTTGGGCTAGCGAAATTGCGACACAGTCCATTGGAATCGTCAGAGTTGCCTCTCCGGGCCCGAGGCATCGATACCACTGAAGTCTCTCGCTTTCTGGCATTTGAAGGGTGCTGCCTACAGACTCTTGACCAACTCTGCCAAGAGAAGAAATCGTTGGAAAAACGATTTTGTCCGGAAAGTAGCCCAGTGCCTTGAACGCCGCATACGCATCGACAATTCCGGCGCCAAAAATCTCGTCCCGACCGACGGTGCCAATATCTTTTGCGGTAGCCAACATCACTTCGCGAACCTGTACTGCGCTTAAATCACGTCGCGCACTCAAAACAAGCGCGGCGACGCCACTTACAAAAGCAGCCGCCATCGAAGTGCCACTCATCGTGGCAAAGGGCTCGCTCGGCCCGGCACATTTTCTTGCCGGGTCAACGTTCGCATCCACACGAATGGTCGAGCAAATATTGGTACCAGGGGCGGAGAGATCGATGTATTCGCCCCGTTGATTGAACGAAGGGGCATTAGAGGTCGAATCGACGGCGGTTACCGCCAGCGTCAGGTCGTTGCCCGCAGGGTATGTGGTGCCAGTGTTTGGACCACCGTTGCCAGCTGCGGCGATCACCAAAACATTTCGGCTGGCGGCAAACTCAAGGGCAAGTTGCAAAGCCGAGCTTTGAGTCTTTCCGCCAAGAGAAAGATTGATTATGTTGGCCCCTGAATCGACTGCAAAGCGTATTGCTTGGGCCAAGTCGCTTTCTGAGCCGTCGCCGCGAGAGTCGAGAATTCGAATCGGCAAGATCTTTGCGTCTGGTGCGATCCCAGTTACGCCAATTGAATTGTTGGATTGGGCGGCGATGATGCCAGCAACGTGTGTGCCGTGACCAACCGTGTCGACATCGGTGACCGAGTCGGAAATTCGACCTCGAATAATTGATCGCCCGGCTATCAAGTTCTGCGTAAGGTCGGGATTTGGTCCCGAACCAGAATCGATAACGGCCACCGTGATTCCGACGCCCGTTGAAATTGTCCAGACTTCGCTGATATTGGTCAGGCTGAGGCCCCATTGTGCATCAAATGCAGCGTCGTTCGTGGCCAGGGCAGTCGATTGAAAAATAGTCGTGGTTCCAAGCCAAAAAAGGGTCGACGCAAGACAACTTGCGAGC
>CAYOVI010000057.1:0-10369 GCA_964407365.1 uncultured Ferrithrix sp. | reverse complement strand
GTCACAAATATGAGTTACGGATAACTAAGAAATAGTTTGAAGTAACGAAAAGGTTAGAGTTTGAATGTGGTAAGAGTGTATGGGCGAGAGGTAGGGGCGGGGAATGCGCCGTTGGTCATTGCTGAGATGTCAGGCAATCACAATCAATCGCTTGAGCGGGCATTTGAAATCGTAGACGCAGCGGCCAAGGCGGGCGCTCAAGCGCTAAAAATTCAGACATACACGGCCGAGACGATGACAATTGATGTTCGTGAGCGAGAATTTTTAATCTCTGACAAGTCAAGTTTGTGGAAAGGCCAGTCGCTTTTTGATCTATATAAAAAGGCCCATACGCCTTGGGAGTGGCACAAGCCGATTTTTGATCGTGCGCAAAGTCATGGAATGATCGCTTTTAGCACGCCGTTTGATAGCACCGCAGTTGACTATCTCGAGCAACTTGCTGTTCCTTGTTACAAAATCGCATCTTTTGAAAATACCGATCTACCTCTGATTCGTCGTGTTGCCGCAACCGGTAAGCCGATGATCATCTCGACTGGAATGGCGACATTTGCCGAACTAGATGAAACAGTCGAAGCCGCGCGCGGTGCTGGCTGTAAAGACTTGATCTTATTGAAGTGCACTAGCACTTATCCATCGACGCCAGATGATTCAAATATTTCGACGATCCCAGAAATGCGAAACAAATTTGGTTGCGAGGTCGGTATTTCAGATCACACAATGGGAATCGGTGTGTCGGTGGCTGCAGTCGCACTTGGCGCAACAGTGATTGAAAAACACTTCACACTCAGGCGCGCAGACGGTGGAGTGGACAGCGCTTTTTCGATGGAGCCAGCCGAACTCGAACAACTTGTTATCGAGACTGGGCGGGCTTGGCAATCAATTGGCTCAATTAAAGATGGGCCAACTGAAAAAGAGAAGGGATCTCTCGTATTTCGTCGAAGTCTTTATGTGGTTGCAGACATAAAGGCTGGAGAAGTTTTGACTGCACAAAATGTGCGAGCGATTCGCCCTGGTCACGGGCTGGCGCCGAAGTACTATGCCAAAGTTTTGGGTAAGAAAGCCAGGAAAGATATTGCCCGCGGAACCCCGTTATCTCACGAATTGATCGTCTAGTCGTAAAAATTTATTTGTGGGTGGTTTTGGCGCGGGAGGCGGCGCAAATGTGGTCGACGGTGAGACCGCAACAGCCGCCAATCACCTGGGCGCCGTGCTTGAACCACTCGACAAAAAATGTCTCGAGTCGCTCGGGGGAAATCACGTCTACGAATCGCCAGTCAGGCATTTCGAAAAAACCTGAATCTGGATAGGCAGCAAGTGGGCCAGAAAAGTTTTTGCGCAAGATATCAAGCGAGTCGCCTATGAGTTCGGCACCCGTGTGCATTACACCGGCGACATCAACACCAGTTTTCGGAATCAATTTGGTGATCTCTTCCAGCGGGAACTCGTTGTGTTGGTCAAAACTAATCACACGACCGTCTTTTGCACGGCGGGCACTCATGCCGAACCAAACCGGCAAACCAGTTTCGAGGGCGGCGTTTAAAGCAATTGGCACGCGATTGGGTTCATACATCATCTCGAGCATGATGTGGTCGACACCCGAAGACCTCAGAATGTTTGCGAGTTCGCCAAAAGCATCTGCCAACTCGTTGTTTGAAGGCACTTTGGTCTGATCGACTTTTGCCGTGCCGGCAGCAACGGGCACCATGTGCGACAACGACCCAGCAACGGCAATTTTGCGATCTGGCCACTTCGAGGTCGCCAACTCTCGTGCATGCAAGGCCGCACTTACTGCGACTTGGTTGATTTCGTCGACACGATCGGCAAACCCTGCAGGTGTGAGCATCAACCGTGAAGAGGCAAAAGTATTTGCTGTGATTACATCGGCACCAGCAGCGATGTAGTCGAGGTGGACTTGGGTGAGTAATTCGCTGTTGTCTAACGAGGCCGGACCACACCATGCCGATGGGTCCATTTGGGCGCCGCGTCGCTGCAATTCGGTGCCGGTTGCCCCATCAATGACGACGATTTCGCCAGCATCAAGTCGTCGTTTGACGTCGGTATAACTCACAAACAATAACGCTAACTGTTTGTGCGATGAATCTTCTCGATTCGCAGTTATCAAAGTTTTTCATAGGTCAGCCTGACAAATTTTCACAAGGCAACCCTGACATCGATGAGATGCAAAACACCAACAAAACCAAGCATTAAATCTTTTGTCATCACTACTGTTCAGGTTGAGAGCAAAAACAAAATCAGATTTGGAGGAAAAATGAAACGCAGAACACTAGATCTAGGAATGAGTATCAGCGGAGTTTTGGTAGCGGGTTTAGCAGTAAGCCTTGGTTTTGTATTTCAATCAAATGCAAACTTTGCAACCAATTACGTTCGAGAGCAACTCAGCGAACAGCAGATTTCGTTTCCGGCCAGCGAATCTCTTTCAGAAGAAGAAGCAACGATCGATTGCTTGGTCGAGTTTGCGGGCACCGAGCTTGATAGCGGCAAGAAGTCTGAGTGTTATGCCAATGAATACATCGGAAGTCATCTAAAAAACATCGGCGGCGGAGAAACTTATGCGACCCTAGGCACACCTCAGCGAGAGCTTCAAGCCAAAGTTGCCGATGCAAAGAAGGTCAACGACCCGAACTTGGCGACACTTGAGGCAGATCTGGCAAAAGTGACCGGCCAACGCGAAACAATGTTCAAAGGCGAGACTTTGCGCGGTTTGTTGCTGACGACATATGGCTTCAGCGTGCTTGGTGAAAAGGCCGTTCTCGCCGCACAGCTCTCATTTTTCGCCGCGGCGATAATGATCCTCGCCTCGATCGCAGGGTTTGCCCACGCTTGGTCAACTTCAAAAGAGCAAAAGGTTTAAGCAGCCGAGATAAACGAGTGAAACGAGGCTTTTATGAGCAAAGTTCAAAATGTGTGGTTGGGGTAGACGGACCTGAAAGTTCGGTTGCCGAACAAATCGCGCATCATGCGACGTGCCCGGTTGTGATCGTTTCGCATTAATTTCGAGGGGTTTAGAATCGAAATGTGGTTATCGACGAATTGCGGGCGGCACTAGGTCAAAAAGTAAGTGTCAACGAAACGATTCGTGAGCATCACTCAAAAGACGAAAGTTTTCACACCCCAACATTGCCTGATGCGGTTGTCTTCGCTACATGCACACAAGATGTGGCGACAACACTCAAGATCTGCAACGACCACAAAACACCGGTCGTCGCTTGGGGCGCCGGCACATCTCTTGAGGGCAACAGCACACCGATTTATGGTGGGGTTTCGCTTGATCTTTCACAGATGGACAAAATACTGCGCGTGAGCGGCGAAGATCTCGACTGCACGATTCAGCCTGGGGTCAGACGCAAACAGTTGAATGAGTATCTCTCGCAACACGGTCTTTTCTTTCCGGTTGACCCGGGTGCCGATGCAACTTTGGGAGGCATGGCCTCAACTGGTGCTTCGGGCACGACGACGGTGAAATATGGCGCGATGAAACAACTCGTGTTGGGTATGACCGTCGTGACTGCCAACGGCGATGTAATCAAAACCTCTCGGCGAGCCCGCAAAACCTCTGCTGGTTATGACTTGACGCACTTGTTCGTCGGTTCAGAGGGCACGCTCGGTGTGATCACCGAGTTGACATTGCGCGTGTTTGGTATACCCGAGGTAATTGCCGCAGCGACCATGCAATTCGAGAGCGTTCGCAACGCAGTCGATGGCGTAATCGAATTAATTCAACTTGGCATTGGTGTTGCGCGCATCGAGTTGGTTGACCGAGATGCGGTAGTCGCTGTGAATCGATATTCGGGCACGACGCTGCCGAACAAAGACTTGTTGTTGCTCGAGTTTCATGGCACGAAAGAATCAACGAATATTGAGATTGCCGCCGCGCGAGAGGTGCTTGAGCGACACGGAGGTCAAGGGTTTTTGCAGACAGCCGATGAATCTGAGCGCCGAAAACTATGGCAGGCGCGTCACGATGCTGGGTTGGCCTGTCGTTCACATCAGCCAAATGGCCGAATTTTTTCGACCGATGTGTGCGTTCCGATCTCGAAACTTTCAGAATGCATCGAGCAGACTCAAAAAGATCTCGCGGCGTCAAAAATTTATGGCCCTCTTGTCGGACACGTCGGCGATGGCAACTTTCACGTTTTGTTGACGGCCGACCCGAACGATCACGAGGCGATTGAAAAACTCGAAGACTTTCACTCACGGCTGGTTAAGCGTTCGCTCAGTCTTGAGGGCACGTGCACAGGTGAACACGGCATTGGCGTCGGCAAGATCGACTACCTGGTGAGTGAACTGGGTCGTGAAGCGGTTGATGTCATGTCAACGATCAAGACGGCTCTTGACCCGAATGGCATCATGAACCCAGGCAAGATAATCGCCGACTCGGTTCTGCGCTAGCGCAAAGTCGCGATGACAGTAGATTATGACCATGTCTAAAACAGATTTCGTAATGTACAGCACGCAGTGGTGTGGCTATTGCAAACGACTTAAGGCGATGTTGAATGCGGACGGAATTGTGTTTACTGAAATCGATCTCGAGCAAGATCCTGACGCCGCAGCAATTGTTGAACGAGTAAACAATGGCAATCAGACCGTGCCGACCCTGGTTTTTTCAGACGGAGAGTCGATGACCAACCCTTCGGTGACAAAAGTTAAAGAGAAACTGGCGTCTCTAGCTAGATAGTCGTTGATTGTGGTCGTGGCGACTAGTCGCGACCGCGCGGGGACGCAATGACGACTGGGCCGGTGTCGTCGGCAACTTTGATCACGTCGATGCTGTGATCGTAGATTGAACTCAATGTTGTTGCGGTGAGAGTCTCGCGAGGCGAGCCAATGGCGACTTGCCTGCCGTTTTGCAGCAAGATCACTCGATCTGCAAATGACATCGCGACGTTGAGGTCGTGAAAGACGGCGATGACCGTGCGACCTTCGTCGACAAGCGAGCGAACTATTCGCATTAGTTTTTCTTGTTGCCCGATGTCGAGCACCGCCGTGGGCTCGTCAAGCAACATCAACTGAGTGTCTTGGGCCAAAATGCGGGCCATCGAAACCCGCGCCTGTTCGCCAACAGATAGTGAGCGATATAGACGATTGCGCATTGTCAAGACATCGAGGCGACTCATTGCCGATTCGACCAGGTCATTGTCTTGTGCAACAAGCCTCGGGCCCCGACCCATTTCGACCACTTCTTCGACGCTGTAGGGAAAAGAGATATTTACACGTTGGGGCAGAACCGCTCGCAGGCGAGAAAGTTCATGATTATCTAAATGCGAAACTTGATTGTCTCCGATTTGGACGATGCCGGTTTCTGGTTTGAGATCGCCCGCGAGAACACCAAGCAGAGTCGACTTGCCCGCACCATTGGGCCCAAGAATTGCGACAAGTTCGCCGCGGTTGGCGTGCAGGGAAATCTCATGAAGAATTTTGGTTTCGTTGCGAACAACCGAAACATTCTCGCATTTGATTACTGGCTTCGTTTCGAAACTCATGACCATGAAGTTTCACTCGAGCGCATTTTGCGCAACAACCACAAGAAAAATGGTGCACCAATGAGAGCCGTCAGCACACCGAGTGGCAATTCTGCAGGCGACAGAAGTGTGCGTGCTGCTAAGTCGGCCAACAAAGTGACGATTGCACCAAGCAGAGCCGATGACCACAATAAATCGCGGTGCTTTGGTCCGAGCACGAGTCGCAAAATGTGGGGCACGATCAGACCCACAAAGGCGATGATGCCGGTTGCAGCCACCGCACTTGATGCGAGAAGCCCGACGATGGCAATAGTTTGCAGACGAACCCGTTCAACAGGCACACCGACATGCCCGGCCGAGCGATCGCCAAGAGCCATCAAGTCAAGCGTGCGCGCGAATCTTGTGCTGAGTGCGATGCCAATTATTGCCAATGGCAAAACCATCGCAACAGCGCGCCATGTTGCCAAACCCAATGAACCCAAACTCCAAAATGTCACCGTGCGAATCTGGTCGTCGTCAGCAATGAAAACAGCAAGACCAATCAGTGCACCCGAAAGAGCGTTGATTGCGATGCCAGTCAAAATTAATGTGACGATGTCGGTTTTTCCGTCGACCCGCGAAAGGCCATAGACGACTGCGGTGGCGAGCGTGCCACCGATAAATGCAAAAACTTGAACACCAAGGGTTACTTTGCTCAACCCCAAAATGATTGCAATCACAGCACCCACTGCAGCACCGCCCGAAACGCCAACCGTGGCAGGCTCGGCAAGTGGGTTGCGAAAAACTCCCTGCATTACGACACCAGCGACCGCAAGCGAGGCGCCGACAACCACTGCAAGTGCGATTCGGGGAAGTCGCACATTCCAAAATACCGAGTGGCTAACCGAGTCGACGCCAGCGCTGTTTGACGGACCTTGAAATAGCAATTTCAAAATTTCACCAAATTGAATTGTGTAGGCACCGGTAGACAATGCATTGACCGTGACGACGACCAGTGCAATCGCCAATACGACCGCGACAAATTTTGGGTTTAGTCGTCGCAGTTCGTTCATTTGCTGTTTCGTTTCAGTTATCAGTCGTCAAAGTTTTGAAGGCCTGAGCCATGCGGACGATTAATTCGCCGGTGCGAGGCCCAAATGAGAATAACAAGTCGTCGTCGATCGACACCACTGCGCGGGTTTTTGCCGCCGGCGTCTGGGCGATGCCCGGAAGCTCGAGCAGCCCGTCTATGCCCCCGACTGAAGCCAGGCCCCGAGTCGTGACGACGATGATTTCAGGGTTGGCATTGACGATTGCCTCGCTTGTCAGCGGGCTGAAAGCAGCAAGCCCGAGTTCTGAACCGACGTCGATGCCGCCTGCAGAGCGGATCATTTCGTCGGCACCAGACTCTTTTCCACCTAGCAAAAACACCGATGCCGTTCCGCGCACGTAAATGAACGCAACTTTTGGCTTGGCGATTGTAGCTTCAAGAGTTTGCAGAGCCTCATCTATGTTGGCTTGAGTGTCGGCAATAAGTTTTCTGCCAAATATTTCTGCGCCAAGAGCTTTAGAGATCAGTTCAATTCTCGGGGCCACATCTTTAAGTTGCCAAACTTCTGGTGCCAAAACAATTGCAACACCGGCACCCCGAAGCTGTTGAATAGCCTCGGGCGGGCCAGATCGAGTATCACCGATGACAAGAGTTGGGCTCAACTCGAGCACACTTTCGGCGCTGATGTCATGGCCGCTACTCACCTCGGGAATATTTTTGAGTGCATCGAGTGTCGTTGTGGCATCGCGCCCGATGATTTTGTCGATAAAGCCAAGGGCCACCACGATTTCGGCGATTGCTTCGTTGAGCACGATGATTCGTGAAGAATCTTTGACCGTGACTTCGACTTCGTCCGCAGACTTCAATGTGGCGGGCAAGCGAGAGGCTCCATCGCCAACGACGGGAAGTTCGAAGTTTTCAGCCGAAATCAAAAGCGGTCGAATTGCCTCTGGCACAGTTGTCTGCGGCACAGATTCAGCCGACGATGAACAAGATGAAATCACTGTCAGCATTGAAATTGCCAGCAAAAATGTCAACAGTGACTTTGCACTTTTGCCTGTGAACATAGGCTCTTAAATCTACTCGTGCAAAATAGATCGGTAGAATTTTGGCGATGAAGTTTGTCGCCATTGTGAGCGCTGCGGTGTTGATCAGCAGTTGTGCAAGCTCAGACTCAAACTCTAAATCTGATGCAGAAGTCGCAACGAGTTCTTCAAGTGTGACAACCACAACACCGAGCGACGTCGCGGTCGCTTCTTCTACAACGTCGGTCTCTGGTTCGTCATCGACCATGCCTGCCGTTGCGCCGACAAGCATCGTGGCTTCAAGCCAAGGCAGTGTCGCAGGCACGGGCTCAAGTTCTTCAAGCACGGTGCGGTCAAGCACCACGCTCGCGAATGTCAGTCGCCCAAAACTTGTGGTTAGTCAAACCACAAATCTCAACCCAAATGGGACTTCAGTCACAGTTCGCGGCTCTGGATACGACGTTTCGAAAGGTGTTTATGTGATTGTTTGCTCTCAGGCAGCACCAGGGCCACAGGCAACTTGCATCGGCGGGGTCAATCTCGATGGCTCGTCGCCGAGTTCAGTTTGGGTTTCGTCGAATCCGCCGAACTATGCCGTTGGTCTCACGACACCGTTCCAGCCCGACGGGTCATTTAGTGTTGAACTCGTAATAGTCGCCAAAAGCGGAGCGTTGGATTGCACGGTGCTGAAGTGCGGTGTGGTTACAAGGTCTGATCATTTGCGATACACAGATCGATCACAAGATGTTTTTGTGCCGATCACATTTTCAAATTAATCCCCACGCAATTTTAAGGAAGTTCAAAATGTTCAGTAAAAAATTTGTTTCGATCGCAACGACTTTGTCCGCAACTATTTCGATGTTTTTAATCGCCTCGCCGACGCAGGTCTCAGCGGCCGTCGGTGTCAGCGTCAGCAAGACAGAAAAAGTTGCCGACTTAGATGTCGTATCAATCAGGTTGTCGAGCGTGCCTGCTGGTCAAGGTGTTTATATCTCGCAGTGTTTCAAGCCAACCCTTGGGCAACGAGCCGCAACTGGTTTGATTTGCAATGGCAGTGTCACCGAAACTGGCACGATGATTTGGGCAACAACTGATGCTCAACGCGGGTCTCAATCGGCCACTGGCGAATTGGTCTTGATGTTGCGTTCGAGCTTTACAAAAGTCGACTCGGCTGGCGTGAGCAAGACCTATGACTGCGGGGTGGGCAATTGTGCGCTGTTCGTTTATCGCGATCATCGTGGCATCACAGACACGGCACTAGATACGATCGTGCCGCTCAAGTTCTTGGCGCGCCAGACCGTAGCACTGTCGCAACTCGGCCTCAAAAAAGATGGCGCAACATACAAAGTTGGCAGCAGTGTTTCGATTAGTGCGAGCAAACTTGTGACAAACAGACGCTCAGTGATATCAGTTTCGTCTGACGAGACACGCTCGATTTGTTCAATAACAAAAGGCTCTGGCTTCACGATTAACTTCAAGAAAGCCGGCACGTGCAAAGTCACTTTGTTTGCCGAAGGCTCGTCAAAGTTTGATCAATTGATCGAAATATTGACATACACGGTCAAATAATTCGCATCCAATCCATGGCGCTTAGCGCGATGGGTTTGGCAACCAAAAAAATTAGTTGAGTGGGCCGCTCACGAGTTCTGCGGCGCGACGCATCGAAAGCGACTTGGCTAGATCTTCGACAAGTTTCATTTCGTCGGCGAGCACCTTGTCGGGGCCAGGTTTGCCGACAACTTTGCGCACCTCGGCATGGACTTTCATTAGTGCGGGCGACGCAGTCAGCGGCGCACGAAAATCGATTGCTCGAGTAGCGGCGAGAATCTCAATTGCCAAAATGCGGCGCAGGTTTTCGATCGCAAGCCGAAGTTTTCGCGCCGCATTCCAGCCCATTGAAACGTGATCTTCTTGCATTGCACTAGACGGAATCGAATCGACGCTTGCTGGCACGGCAAGTCGTTTGTTTTCAGAAACCATGCTGGCTTGCGTGTATTGGGCGATCATCAGACCAGAATCGACACCAGCGTTGAAAGCCAAAAATGCGGGGAGACCCATTGACCGACTTACGTCGAGCATTCTGTCGGTGCGACGTTCGCTTATCGAGCCAAGGTCGCATGTGGCGATTGCCAAGAAATCGAGCACATAAGCAACTGGCGCACCGTGGAAGTTGCCGTTTGAGCGAATGTCACCACTTTTGGTGACGACGGGGTTGTCGATCATCGCTGCAAGTTCGCGGTGGGCAACATTCGATGCATGTGAGAGAGTGTCACGCACGGCGCCGGCAACTTGTGGCGCGCAACGAAGCGAATAAGCGTCTTGAACGCGAGTGTCATCAAAGCGATGAGACGCCACAAGTGGAGAATTTTTCAACAGCGTGAAAATGTTGGCGGCACTTGCCACCTGACCCGGATGACTGCGAAGCGGTTCGTGCATCTCTGGTGCAAAAACTTGGTCTGTGCCTAGTAACGCCTCGACACTGAGGGCCGTCGCAATATCGGCAAGAGTGCAGAGTTCGTGAAGATCGGTGATTGCCAAAAGCAACATGCCGAGCATGCCGTCGGTGCCATTGATAAGTGCCAGACCCTCTTTTTCGCGAAGCAAAATTGGTTTGATGTTGTTTTCTTCGAGCACATCAATCGACGGTCGTCGTTGACCAAATTTGTCAAAGACCTCGCCTTCGCCCATGAGCGCCAGAGCACAGTGCGACAACGGGGCAAGGTCGCCACTGCAACCCAATGAGCCGTATTCAAAGACAACAGGCGTTATCGAAGCGTTGAGCATTGCGGCCATTGTTTCGGCAACAACTGGTCGCACACCAGTTGCTCCGCTGC
>CAYOVI010000056.1:0-10409 GCA_964407365.1 uncultured Ferrithrix sp. | reverse complement strand
CCATTCGACGAGTCTATTGGTAGAGAATTTATTGTTGAGCGCGAATCTGGCGAGCGCTCGCTAACAAATCAGAAGTTGCAGCGGCAATCGGGGTGCGACGTTGGCCATGCTCATGAACGACAAGGCTGCGATCTTGGTGCTCAACAATAAAAGCGCCAGCTTCTTGACAAATCAATGCGCTCGCCAAATAGTCCCACACTCCGTGCGTGTTGAAATCAATCCATGCATCAATCACGCCATCAGCAACAAGACAAATGTCTAGAGCCGCCGCACCGAGAGCACGGAACTGCCCCCACTTTGGCCGCTGTTTTGGAATGCCAGAAATTCCAACGACTGCTTCACTTAACTCAGCGCAACCACTCGGTCGCATCGCAACACCATTGTGAAATGCCCCACCACCGGCACTCGCCCAATAGCGGTCGTGACCGTTGGCTTGATTGACGACCAAGCCTGCACGCATTCCTGATTTGTCAATTGCACATAGCGCAGTTGCAAACCATGGCACACCGCGACTGGCGTTCGTCGAACCATCGAGCGGATCCATCACAACGCACAAATCATTTTCACCAAATGTGCCCGTGAATTGGCTCTCTTCGGACAAAACTGCAACACCTGCGCTTGTCAAAACTTCGAGGGCCGCCGCGTCAGCGCGCAAGTCGACCGCATATTGCGTATCTCGCAAACCAGACAGCGACCAGTCGGTGTTGGCGCGCAAGACCACACCGACTGCATCTGCCGTCTCGTTGAGCACCGCCAAGATTTCTGAATTAGAACTTGCTTTTGTAAGTCGCGCCACAGGTTTCCTTGGCTGACAGACTAATTGCTAGAACTATTCGCCCCCGGCCATGGTTGCTGTGACACTTGGAGTTTGTCAAAACCCCTAGTCTTAATAGGGTGAAATCAGCATTGCGCAGTCTGATTGACGAATCGGTGACGATCATTCGCGAGGTCGCCGCCGAATTTGAGCGCCCAGTGATGCTTTTTTCAGGCGGAAAAGACTCAGTGGTGATGTTGCACCTCGCGGTGCGGGCCTTCAGGCCGTCACGGGTGCCGTTTCCGGTTATGCACATCGACACTGGCCACAACTTTGCCGAGGTGATCGAGTTTCGAGATCGCACGATTCGCGAACTCGATGTTCAATTGATCATTGGTTCGGTTCAGGCTTCAATCGACGCTGGCAAAGTTCAAGATGCGACCGGGCCGCGAGCGAGTCGCAACCCGCTTCAAACTGTCACTTTGCTCGACTCAATCAAAGAGCACAAGTTCGACGCCGTTTTTGGTGGTGCGCGTCGCGACGAAGAACGGGCTCGCGCCAAAGAACGCGTCTATTCACATCGCGATACCTTCGGCCAGTGGGACCCAAAAACCCAGCGTCCCGAACTTTGGGGCATCTACAACGGCCGCCACAAGCCGGGCGAACACTTTCGAATTTTTCCGATTTCGAACTGGACCGAACTAGATATTTGGCAATTCATAAGCGACTACGACATCGACCTGCCGAGCATCTATTTTGCCCACCGTCGCCAGGTGTTTCGCCGCGACAACATGTGGATGGCAGTCTCACCGTTTTTACAACCTGAAGACGGTGAAACCGTCAGCGAAGAACTGGTGCGATTTCGCACGGTAGGCGACGCAACTTGCACCGCGGCAATCGAGTCTTCAGCCACGACAATCGAACAAGTAATCGCAGAGACCTCGGTTGCACGTGTGACCGAGCGTGGCGCAACTCGTGCCGACGACAGAATTTCAGATGCCGGCATGGAAGACCGCAAGAAGTTGGGCTATTTCTGATGCAACGCCTGCACTTTGCCACGGTCGGCTCGGTCGACGACGGCAAGTCGACCCTGATTGGTCGCCTCCTTTACGACTCAAAAAGCATCTTCGAAGACCAACTCGAACACATCGAAGCTGTCAGCAAAAGACGTGGCGATGATTATGTCGACTTGTCGCTATTGACAGATGGTTTGCGCGCCGAACGCGAACAAGGCATCACAATCGACGTCGCGTATCGCTATTTTGCTACGCCAAAACGCAGTTTCATAATCGCCGACTGCCCGGGGCACATTCAATACACGCGCAACATGATCACGGGCGCGTCAAACGCCGACCTGGCAATCGTGCTTGTAGATGCTCGCAGTGGCATCGTCGAGCAGACTCGACGCCACAGTTTGCTCGTTTCTCTTCTCGGCGTGCCCCACCTGGTTATATGCGTCAACAAAATGGATCTCGTCGACTATGACGCAAAGGTGTTCAATGCAATCCGAGACGAGTTCGAAAATTTCGCATCGCGCCTCGACCTAAGAGACGTCACTTTCTTGCCGATCAGCGCGCTAGCAGGCGACAATGTCGTCAGTCGATCAGCCAACATGCCTTGGTTCGAAGGACCGACTTTATTGCATCACTTAGAAAACGTCTACACGGCAAGCGACGAAAACCGAATCGACACTCGCTTTCCGATTCAGTTCGTGATTCGCCCACAACGCGCCGACAACCCCGACTATCGGGGTTATGCAGGTCGCGTGGCTGGTGGCGTATTGCGCGTTGGGGACGACGTGATGGTTTTGCCATCAGGCTTGACGAGCACGATCACCGGCATCGACTCGCCCGACGGCCCAGTCACGCAAGCCGAACCCGGCCAAGCCATCACAATTTTGTTGGCCGATGACTTGTCGATAACCCGTGGCGACATGCTTTGCAGACCCAACAACCGACCGAGAGCGTCACAAGAACTCGAAGCGATGCTGTGTTGGATGGATGACGCAGCGCCTTTGCAACTCGACAAAATTTATTCACTCAAACACACCACAAAACTTGCTCGTGGCAAAGTTTCGAATGTTCTCTATCGCCTGGATATTTCTAATCTGCATCGCGAACCCAATATCAAAGACTTGAAGTTCAACGAGATTGGTCGCGTTACCCTGCACACGACGAGCCCGTTGTTCTTTGACGACTATCACCAAAATCGCACCACTGGTTCGTTCATTCTCGTCGACGAAGCCTCGGGCCAAACCGCGGCTGCTGGCATGTTGCTCTCACCTCGCTCATAAACTTAAAACAAGTGAGAAAAACACAATGACAAAACCCGTCTGGCACGAACCGCTCGTCAGTCGCGCGCAACGCTGGAACAAACACGGGCTCGCAGGTGCAACAGTTTGGCTGACTGGTTTATCGGGTTCAGGTAAATCGACGATTGCCAATGCCCTTGCCCGTGAACTGCTGAACACGAGTCGCCTGGCCTATATTTTGGACGCCGACAACCTGCGCCACGGCCTAAATGCAGGTCTTGGCTACACCGACCAAGACCGCGCCGAAAACATTCGTCGGGTCGCCGAGGTGGCGTGTTTGTTTGCCGATGCAGGCGTCGTTTCTATCGTGCCAATCATTTCGCCGTTTGTCGCCTCGCGCGACCAGGCCAGACAAATTCACGTCGACAACAACTTGCGCTTCATCGAAGTTTATGTTGCCACTCCACTCGAAGAATGCGAACGACGAGACACCAAAGGTTTATATGCCAAGGTACGCAGCGGAACGATGTCTGGGCTGAGCGGTGTCGACAGCGTCTATGAGGCCCCAAATTCGCCCGAGGTCACGGTCGGTGCAAAAAACGAAACACTTCAACAGTCGGTTGCAATGATTATGGGCAAAATTCTGACCAAGGCAGGCTCTTGAATTTGAAGAAAACAACATGGTGAGCCAAAAAGATTTTCCACTTAAGCCGTTCGCCGGGTTTTTGCTCGTGGCACCGAGTTTGAAGATCATGTATTGCCCGACAACAAAGGTGGCTTGCAGCAGCCTCAAAATGCTGTTGGCAAAAGCAAGCGGTAGCTATGACCAGTCGCGCCTTGATCGACTGATCAGCCCCCACATGGCAAAGTCACAGACGATTCATGAACTAGGTGTCAATGGTTTGACCAAACTCATCGACATGCCAGCCAAACAAGTCGACGAAATTTTGCATTCACCCGAATGGCTTAGGGTTTACGCCACGCGCGACCCCCTTTCTCGTGCCTATTCGGCCTGGGAGAACCGCATCTTCTCGCGAGCCCCCGGCACACCTGAAAGCGCCATTCAACTTTGCCAAGATCAGTTGGTCGATGGCTGCATAAATGTCACCGAGAGTTTTGCTTTGTTTGCCAAAATGCTCGCCGAAAGAACCAACGACTTTATGGAAGATCATCATTTTTTGCCACAGTCGCACATCGTTCACCCTGACAAATTCGAATACAACATGACTGCTCGAGTTGAAAACGCCGATGAAATGCAAAAGTTAGTGGACGAAATCAACCGCCGTGCTGGCACCTCGCTTTCACTCGAGCGACACAACGTTGGTTTTGGCATAAAACTCGATCAAGTTTGCGACCAACACACTGCAAATCGCCTGCAGGCCGTCTACCAAATGGATTACGAGGCCTTCAATTTTTCGACGCGCGAATTTCCTGCGAGCGTTCAGCCCCTGATTCTGAGCAAAACCGAAACGGCGATGTTGCGTGCATTTCGCGCTTCGATCGAGCGCTTGCAGTCGGTCTCGTTCACTGCACGCTCGCTGACAGGGTTTCGTTTTGGCTGGCGACAGATTTACAAATCAATCGTGCGCAAAATTTCGTTTGGCAAAAAATATAATGACCCGCAAAATTTGTTTTGGTAGAGCTTGATGGCTGAACAAAAGACAGCAAGCGCAAAAATCGGCATAATCACGGTTTCTGATCGTGCCTCTGCTGGTGTCTACGAAGATTTGGGCGGTCCGGCGATTCATCAATATTTCACCCAGCATCTAGCAAGTCAATGGCAGCCAGTCGCCAGGGTGATTGCCGACGAAGTAGAACTCGTGGCCAAGACGTTGCGCCAGCTCGCCGACGAAGAAAAATGTTGTTTGATTGTCACCACTGGTGGCACGGGCCCAGCCCAACGCGACGTGACACCAGAGGCAACCGAACAGGTCTGTGAAAAAATGATGCCGGGCTTTGGCGAACTGATGCGCGCAACTTCACTAAGAGTTGTGCCGACTGCAATTTTGTCGCGACAGACCGCGGGCATTCGCGGCGGCTCATTGATAATCAATTTGCCGGGCAAACCATCTTCAATTAGCGAGTGTCTAGATGCTGTGATGCCAGCGGTGCCCTATTGCATCGATTTGATAGATGGTCCACGGCTCGAATTGACCAATGGCCTGACGGCTTTTCGCCCAAAGGGCAAATAGTTTTATTGCTCGTCGTAAGGCTGGCCGGCCGCCTTTGGCGCACGACTCGCCCCAACAAAGCCAGCGACAACCACGAGTGTCACCAGATATGGGGCCATCAACAAAAACTCGCTCGGAATGCCGGTATCGAAGTTTCCGATTTTCAGTCTCACTGCTTCGGCGAGCGCAAAAACCATCGCACCACTAAATGCGCCAATCGGGTGCCAACGCCCAAAGATCACCGCGGCAAGTGCGATGAACCCGCGACCACCCGTGATGTTTTGATCGAAGCGACCCACCGTGCCAATCGGCCACCACGCCCCGCCGATGCCAGCGACGGCGCCGGCAATAAGCAAATTGCGATAGCGCAGTTTGATCACGTCAACGCCAAGCGTGCCCGCGGCTTTGGGGTACTCTCCTGCTGCGCGGGTGCGCAAGCCCCAGCGAGTGCGATACATCGACCAAGTCAACGCTGCAACGGCAGCAAAAGAAAAATAAACGAATATGGTCTGCACAAAGAGAATCGGCCCGATAAACGGAATTTTCGATAGCAACGGCACCGAGATCGGCATAACTGGAACGAGCGAGTTGTAGTCGGGGTTTGGCACGAGAACCCTGAAGCTCAAAAACGAAGTTATGCCAAGCACGAAGAAGTTGATGGCAAAACCGACTATCACTTGATCGACCCGATATTTGATCGAGAACACAGCCAAGAGCCAGGCCAACAAAACACCTGTCAGCATCGCGATGATTGTGCCCAACCACAAGTTGGTCAACGACGCACCAACTGCACCCGTGAACGCACCGGCAAGCAACATGCCCTCGATGGCGATATTGATTACTCCGCTTCGCTCGCACAAAATTCCCCCGAGCGCACCCAGCGTTATCGGCACGCTTCGTGACACGGTGTCTTGCATCATGCCTACGAGACTGAACGATTCGCCCGATGTCGCCCACGACAAGAAACTCATCACAAACATCGCCGTTGCCAGCGCGAGCACGATGTTCGAGACTTTGCCCAGACCGCGCCAAAGTTGTGCCGCACCCAAACCGACAAAGACGATTCCGAGAACCCATGCAAATTGTTGAGCTGGCAGTGTCAGCGAATAGCCACTCTCGGTCAGTTTGAAACCGGCGTCACCAGCGCGTCGCGAAAAAATCGCCAGCGTGATGACCGCCAAACCCAGGTAGCCAAAGCCAACGTTTCTGGCGTGTCTTTTCTGCTCTGCTGAGACCATCATCGCTTGGCTCACCCGCCCCAACCCCTGAATGTTTGACCTTGACTTGCAACTTGCGACTTGACCCTGAACATGGCCTTGACTAAAAGTGGTGCAGCCACAAACATCACGATCAACGCCCGCAAAACGATTATCAAATCAACTGGCACGTCGGTGTTGGCTTGCATCGACCGACCACCGGCTTGCAACGCGCCAAACAACAGCGCCGAAACCAGCGTGCCGATCGGTGTCGACTGACCCAATAGGGCGACGGCTATGGCGTCAAAACCAATATTGCCCGCCAAACTCGTGGATGCGTAGCCATAGGTGCCGAGCACCTCTGTCGCGCCTGCCATGCCGGCGAACCCGCCCGCAAACAGCATCGCCACAACCATCAAAGTTTTAGATTTCATACCCGCATATTGAGACGCCTCACTGTTCAAACCCGTGGCGCGCAATTCAAAACCAAGCGTCGTGCGATTCAACAGATACCAATACGCATAAGTCGCCAAAAGCGCGACGAAAAAACCTGCGTGGGCAACCAGATCAGATCTTCCTTGCAAAAATCCGAACAAGCGAGGCAAGTGAGCCTCGTCGGCAATCAATTTTGAGATTGGGTCCGGGCGACCCTCGCGCTGAAAGACCGTTGTCTTCAACAACCACAACACCAAAAAACCAGCGATGCTGTTCAACATGATCGTCGTGATCACTTCGTGTGCGCCAGTTCGCGCTTTCAATACACCGGCGATGCCACCAAATAGTGCACCACCAATTGCGCCAGCCAAAACCGCCAACGGCACCTGCAACCAACCGGGGCCAGTCATAACAAAACCGACCCACAGCGCTGTCATGCCACCAGCCAACATCTGACCTGTTGCGCCAATGTTGAAAAGCCCGGCTTTAAATGCCACCGAGACGGCAAGGCCGCTCAAAAGCAACGGTGTTGTGCCGGTGATCGTGTTTGAAAGTGAACGCAAACCCCACAGCGAACCCTCGAACAGCGACCGATATGCCGTTAGCACCGTCGAAAACGCCTTGCCGAAATCTCCGTTCTTTAGCGCGTCTATGTCGGTTACAACGATGATGATCGCGCCAACGATGAGCGAGGCAACGAGAGCCAACATCGTGTAGCGCAACGATTTCACAAGTTCTTTCACGAGTTGACCCCAACGACACTGTCTGGTTTCGAACCTGCCATATAAAGGCCAACGTCCATATGGCTGACTTTTTTCGGGTCGAGATCTGCAACTATCTTGCCCCGATACATCACGAGCACGCGGTCTGATAAAGCCATCACTTCATCGAGCTCGGTGCTGACAATTAAAACCGCGATACCTGAATCGCGCTCTTTGACAATTTGCTCGTGAATATATTCGATGCTGCCAACGTCAATGCCTCGCGTCGGCTGAGCCGCGAGCACCAATCGAATATTGCGACTCAACTCTCGAGCGACGATGACTTTTTGCTGATTTCCGCCCGACAATGTCGATGCCAACTGATCGGGGTCGCTGGTGCGAATGTCGTAACTTTGCACCAATTCTGCAGCTCGCTTTTTTGCACTCGACCACTTCATTTTGAAACCGTTACAGAACTCGGCATCGTGATAGCGAGTCAAAACGAGATTTTCTGTGATAGTCATGCCGGTGATCAAACCCTGCCGCTGACGATCTTCAGGCACGTGACCCATGCCTAGCGTGTGGCGCGTTCGTGGAGACGCTTGGGTTATGTCATTCGAGTCGAGTGAAACTGAACCTTGACTTATCCGACGCAGCCCACTCAAGGCCTCGACAAGTTCGGTCTGACCGTTGCCCTGCACGCCTGCTATGCCGACGATCTCGCCCGCACGAACATTGAATGAGACGTTTTCGACTAGCAACCGGCCTTCGGGGTCGATAACGCTCAGATCTTTGACTGCAAGCACCACTTTGTCGGGTTTTGCCGCTGTTTTGTTCACCGTCAACTGCACGGGTCGACCGACCATCATCTCGGCGACCTTGGCCTCTGACGAGTTTTTCGGGTCGGCGTCGCCAACCACTTTTCCACGACGCAAAACGTTGATGCGACTTGCGATTGTCAGCGCTTCTTTGAGCTTGTGGGTTATGAAGACCACACCTTTGCCTGCGTCTATAAGCGTGCGAACAATGCTGAAAAATTCAATTATTTCACTCGGTGTCAAAACCGCGGTCGGCTCATCAAAAACGACAATTTTTGCGTCTCTCAACAAAACTTTCACGATTTCGACTCGCTGGCGAACTCCAACCGGCAAATCTTCGACAATCGCATCTGGGTCGAGATTCAAGTTGTAGCGATCTGAAACTTCACGCACCTGCTTTCGGGCACGCTCAATGTCTAATGCACCAAACTTCTTCGTCGGCTCTGAACCGAGCACGACGTTTTCGGCGACTGAAAAGACAGGCACGAGCATGAAGTGCTGATGAACCATGCCGATGCCGGCATTGATCGCATCACCTGGTGAACTGAATTTCACCGCTTGGCCGTCGATCAAAATCTCACCCTCATCAGCCTTGTAAAGGCCGTAGAGCACATTCATCAGCGTCGACTTTCCCGCGCCGTTCTCGCCGACGAGAGCCAAAACCTCACCAGTTGAAATCGTCAGGTTCACCGAATCGTTGGCCACCACACCTGGAAACCGTTTGGTTATGCCTCTTAACTCGAGTTTCATTTTTGGCGTTACCTCGTCGCGAATTTCTATTCAGAGACTAGTCGGCGACTTCAATCTGTGAAAAACAAAGGCCCTACTGCTTTCGCAGTAGGGCCAGAGTTTCATCTCATGCCGATTTACGGCACAAAATTAGATTTTGATCGTGCCGTCGGCGATGCCTTTGCCGATTGCTTCGACTTCAGCCTGAAGTTCGGCTGGCACTGCTGTGTAAGCAACACCAACGCCACCGTTTGCCAAAGTACCGACATAGTTGTCTGATGTCTTCACACCATTGACAGTGTCGGTGATCGCTGCAAGTACCGCTGCGTCAATGTTCTTCAACACTGATGCAATGTATACCTCTGCAGCATCTGGGTTCGAAATGCTCATGTCAACGTCAACACCGATGATCTTGACTTTGCCACCTGATTCTTTTGCGAATTGAGCCGAACCAAGACCCACCGGACCAGCCACTGGGAAAATGATGTCTGCGCCTTCGTCGGCCTGGCTCTTGGCAATGTTCTTGCCGTCGTCAAGGCTCTGGAAGTTTCCGGCGAATGTGCCGTCTTGCTTAGCGGTGTCCCAACCAAGAACTTTGACTTTTGCACCCTTTTGAGTGTTGTAATAAGCAACGCCCTTAGCAAAACCGTCCATGAAGATGCTCACTGGCGGAATGTTGATGCCACCGAATGTGCCGACAACGCCGGTCTTGGTCATACCTGCAGCCAAATATCCGGCCATGAAAGATGGCTGATCGGTTGCGAACACAAGACCACGAGCGTTTGCGATCGGCGGATCAAATGCCGAGTCGACGATTGCGTAGTTCTTGTCTGGGTTTGCTTCTGCTGCTGCCTTGGTGGCATCGCCGAGCAAGAAACCAACGGTGATGATGATATTGCAACCCTTGTCTGCGAAGTTCTGCAAGTTCGGTGCATAGTCTGCGTCTGATGCCGACTCAAGCAAATCGATGGTTACACCGAGAGTTGCCTCTGCATCTTGCATGCCCTTGTAGGAAATCTGGTTGAAACCTTTGTCGTCGACACCACCAGTGTCAGTTACTTGACAAGCAAGTACACCTGCACCTGGCAACGCCGCGGTTGTCTCAGCCGTTGTCTCTTCGGTTACCGTCTCTTCAGTTGCTGTGTCGCTGTCGCTACCGCAGGCACCCGCGATGAGCGAAAACGCAGCAATGGCAAGAGCAGCAGACCTAAGTCCTTTGCGCTTAATCATTGATTATCTCCCTTTGCACCCACCCCGATGGTTTGTGCGATTTGTGTGACGAGACTAGCGCATTTTGGCGTTGGGCAAAAAGTGGGCCAGGTAGGGATCGAACCTACGACCAAGGGATTATGAG